>NZ_JCBDGH010000063.1:0-56213 GCF_059833955.1 Vibrio sp. R15-SG3-ISO1A | reverse complement strand
ATCATATCATGTGATCTTACCTTGATCAGATCGAGGATTACCTGGGATCAAAATCGATGGTTATACACAGGGGTTGGCAAAGGTAAAAGTTGTTATTTGGATAACTAAAGGAAGATAACGGGATATCATTTTAGTTATCCACAGATGTTTTGGCTAAAAAAGCAGCGAACAGTACAAGAGGAAAAGAGAAGGTGAGGTGAACAGCGGCCAATACTGCGCACAATACTGGCCGAGGAGGGGGATCAGAAACGGTCGATATGAGTTTCTAGCCAGGCTTGTGCAGCATCTTCTGGTACGTCATGGCTAAGGACATCAATCGTAACGCACTCCGCGAGCGGCGTGGCACCTATGTCTTCCAATAGGGCGTAGGCATGTTGGCCTGCTGCGCAAAAGGTATCGTAGCTCGAATCACCAATCGCGATCACCGCATAGTTGACGTTCGCCATATTTGGCGGTGTGTTTTGCAGCGCGGCAATGAAGGGCTGAATGTTGTCTGGGTATTCGCCCGCACCGTGGGTTGAAGTGATGATGAGCCAAGTGCCTTGTGCCTCTATCTCATTCAGATCCGGTTGGTTGTGGATTGTGGTTTCAAAGCCTTGTTCAATCAGCAGATCACTGAGGTGATCGCCCACGTATTCGGCTCCGCCTAAGGTACTGCCTGTTATTATATGGATCATGGGTTTTCCTTACGCCAATAAAAAGCGCGACCGTGTGCCGCGCATTGTGAGTTATTTACCGATACAGAATGAAGAGAAAATTCTGCCTAGTAGGTCATCAGAGCTGAATTCGCCAGTGATCTCATTGAGATGTTGCTGAGCGATACGCAGCTCTTCTGCGAGGATTTCTCCGGCCATGTAGCCTTCAAGTTGCTGCTGACCGATATCGAGGTGCTCGGCCGCTTTGGCGAGTGCATCGAGATGGCGACGGCGGGCCATAAAGCCACCTTCACTGCTGCCGGAGAAGCCCATACAGGCTTTCAGGTGAGTGCGCAGTGCATCGACGCCAGCGCCCGTTTTTGCGGACAAGCGGATCAGCGTCGGTGTGTTCACATGGCAGATCCCAAGTTCCTCGCCTGTTTGATCGGCTTTATTGCGGATCACGGTCATGCCGATGCTGTCGGGCAGGCGATCGACAAAATCCGGCCAAATCTCTTTGGGATCGGTGGCGTCGGTGGTGGTGCCATCGACCATAAATAGCACGCGATCCGCTTGGGCAATTTCATCCCAAGCGCGCTCGATACCGATTTTTTCCACTTCATCCGACGCATCACGCAGCCCAGCGGTATCAATAATGTGCAAAGGCATGCCGTCAATGTGGATGTGCTCGCGCAGCACGTCACGCGTTGTGCCTGCAATGTCGGTCACAATCGCAGATTCCTTGCCTGATAGCGCATTGAGTAGGCTGGATTTACCGGCGTTAGGTCGACCAGCGATCACCACTTTCATCCCTTCACGCATGATGGCGCCTTGGTTGGCCTCTTTGCGCACAGCTTCTAGGTTGTCGATGATGGTTTGCAGATCGGCGGCGACTTTACCATCGACGAGAAAATCGATCTCTTCCTCGGGGAAATCAATCGCGGCTTCAACGTAGATACGCAGATGAATCAGTGACTCGACCAGGGTATTAATTCGGCCCGAGAACGCGCCCTGAAGCGATTGGAGCGCCGATTTAGCCGCTTCTTCTGAGCTCGCATCAATCAAATCGGCGATCGCTTCGGCTTGCGCCAAATCGAGCTTGTCATTTAAAAACGCGCGCTCGGAAAATTCCCCTGGGCGTGCGATGCGAATCCCCGGAATATCGACGATGCGTTTGATCAGCATGTCCATCACGACAGGGCCGCCATGCCCTTGAAGTTCAAGGACATCTTCGCCCGTGAACGAGTGGGGATTGGGGAAATAGAGTGCAATGCCTTGGTCTAGTTGGCTGCCATCTTGGGCCATAAACGGCAAATATTCGGCGTAGCGAGGACGCAGTGATTTGCCGGTCACCGCGATAGCCACTTGCTCGGCAAGCGGGCCTGACACGCGAATGATGCCGACACCGCCTCGGCCTGGGGCGGTGGCTTGGGCTACGATGGTCTCTGTGGTCATAAGATTATCTCTATGGTCAATAAACAGCGAATTAGGCGCTGAATCTGTATGGAGCAATGGTCGTCAGCAAATTGTAAACAGCGCAAAACAAAAAGGCGACCTTTTGGCCGCCTTTTGATGATGCTTAGCTGTTACTTCGAATGTAAGCCTTTTTTCTCCAGCGCCTTGTAAATGAGCGTTTGCTGGATAAGTGTTACCACGTTCGAAACCAACCAGTAAAGTACTAGGCCAGACGGGAAGAACAGGAAGAAGAAGGTAAACATCACCGGCATAAAGGTCATGATCTTCTGCTGCATTGGGTCTGTCACTGTGGTTGGGCTCATCTTCTGGATGAGGAACATCGACGCACCCATCAGTAGCGGCAAGATGTAGTATGGGTCTTGCGCAGAGAGGTCGTGAATCCAACCGAAGAACGGCGAGTGACGAAGCTCGACCGATTCCATCAATGCCCAGTAGAGGGCGATGAAGATCGGCATCTGGAGAATAAGCGGTAGACAGCCACCCAGCGGGTTCACTTTCTCTTTCTTATACAGCTCCATCATCTCTTGGCTCATGCGCTGACGGTCATCACCGATACGCTCACGCATTGCTTGCAGCTTAGGCTGAAGCATACGCATTTTCGCCATTGAGGTGTATTGGGCTTTGGTCAGTGGGTACATGGCACCACGGACAATGAACGTGAGGATCATGATAGAGACACCCCAGTTCACCGCAAAGCTCTGAATGAAAGAGAGCAAAGTGTGCAGTGGCTTAGCGATGAACCATAGCCAACCGTAATCGACCACCAAGTCTAGGTTAGGTGCCGTTTCTGCCATCGCGTCTTGCAGTTTTGGACCCACCCACAGCGTGGCGTTGAACTGCGCAGACTCACCATCAGCGATGGTTTTGTTTGGCATGCGAACGCCGATGTCGCCCATATTACCGATCACACGAGTGTACAGATTGGTGCCAGGTTCGTTTCGTGGGATCCATGCACTCGCAAAGTAGTGTTGGATCATCGCTGCCCAACCTTGACCATTCGGTAAGGTAATCGACAGATTACGGCTTTGCATATCATCGAAGCTGTACTTTTTGTAACGGGTGTCGTCACTGGAGTACGCACCGCCACGGTAAGTTGGCATAGTGATGCTGCCACCATCGTCCATCAGGTTTTGACGAAGATGCGCGTACATACCAAAGGTCGCGTTGTTACCTGATAGGTTACGAACATCAAATTCGACATCCACTGCGTAGCTGTCACGCTTTAGGATGTAGGTTTTGGTGTATTCAAGACCGTTGGCCGCGTATGTCATTGGAATGCGTAGCTCATCTTGACCTTCTGCCAAGGTAAAGGTGTCGGCATCAACGGCGTATTGCGGACGATTCGAGCTGCTTAGGTCAATGCCCTGTGGGCCAACAAGGCCACTTTGAGCGATGAACTGGTGGCCCGCTTCGTTTTTGAGAAGAACGAATGGATCGGCGGAATCAAGTTCAGCGGAGTACTGGTTTAGGTCTGCATGAACCACATCACCACCTACCGTATCAATGGTTAACGTCAAAACGTCAGTGGTTACGGTGATGGTTTTTGCTGAAGCTTGTTGTGACGGTGCGGGATCAAGCTCATCTGCAAAAGATGGTGCAGGTAAAGTACTGCTTGATTGTGCCTGCTCAACCGGCTGCGGTGCTGGGTTCTTTGCGACTTGCCATTGTTGGAACAAGAGGAAAGAAACCAGTGCTAGCGCGATTAACAGGATATTACGTTGAGAATCCATCGTTATTTATCTCTGTCTTGTGTTTGGGCTGGTGGAACGGGGTCATAGCCACCTTCATTCAAAGGGTGGCATTTTAATAGACGTTTGCTTGATAACCAACACCCTTTTACAAAACCGTGAGCTTTCAACGCTTCAATGGCATAGGTAGAACAGGTTGGAGTAAAACGACAGCGCGGCCCAATAAGAGGACTAATCAGGCCTTGATAGAGACGGACCAGCCCGATGGCTAGCCACGTGAAGGGCGAGACAGACGCTGCCATAATTTATCAAACAGGGCGAAAATTTCATCATTGCTGAGATCTTGCGCGCTTTTCTTGGCAATAACAACAAAATCTTTATTAGGAAGTTGGTGTTGTTTGTTACGAAAACTTTCGCGAGCAAGGCGTTTAAAGCGATTACGGCCAACGGCAGTTTTGATTTGCTTTTTAGGTACCGCAAGTCCCAGTCTTGGATGGGAAAGGGTATTGTTACGGGCAATGATGGTGAAATGAGGTGAGCCAGCTCGGTGAGCTTGCTGGAAGACATTTTGATAATGCTCGGGAGTTAACAAACGTAACTCCCGATTGAACGCGTACGTATTCAAAATAAAAAATTATTTTGACAGGCGCGCACGGCCTTTAGCACGACGTGCATTAATTACTTTACGACCGTTCTTAGTTGCCATGCGAGCACGGAAGCCGTGAGTACGCTTGCGCTTTAGAACTGTAGGTTGAAAAGTGCGTTTCATGATAATTACCTTTACTGATCAGTAGTTTTAGGTCGATGTTAACCCGGCGTGGGTCAAAGCGTCTTCTTTATTAAGATAAGGAGGACAAACCGACGCCTCTCAACAAAGAGGCGGAATTGTAATCACTGTCACATTAAGAGTCAATGATGAAATTCCGCGCCGGGGGATTATACGTAGTGTGAGTAAAATCTCAAGGATCAAAGGATCCTTATCGGCGATCCTTGTCGGTGTTTACCGGTGATCCCTTTCAGCGATAGTTACTCAGCGCCTACCTGTCTTAAGAACTTCTTCAGCCTTGGATCTTGTGGGTGATTGAAGAGTTCATCTGGCGATCCCTGCTCAACAATATGGCCTTCAGCCATAAAGATCACGCGATCCGCCACTTCTTTTGCAAACTGCATTTCATGAGTGACCACCAGCATGGTTTGGTGTTTAGTGGCGAGATCTTTCATCAGTTGCAGTACCTCACCCACCCATTCTGGGTCTAAGGCTGAGGTGGGTTCATCAAACAGCAGCAGTTCCGGTTGCAGCGCCATCGCTCGACCAATGCCGACCCGTTGCTGCTGACCACCAGAGAGGGCCGCTGGGTAGCTGTCGCCTTTGTCACTAAGGCCAATATCGTCGAGGATTTGCTGCGCGCGAGCCAGCGCTTGCTCTTTTTTCCAGCCACGTACGGTAATCAGCCCTTCGGCAATGTTTTGTCTGGCGGTCATATGTGCAAACAGCGCGTAGTTTTGAAACACAAAGCCGGTTTTGCGCCTTAGGGCTAACACGTCCGATTTGGTGTGTTTGGCACTGTCGACCGTAACATCATCAATGGTGATGGTGCCTTGATCGGCATTCTCAAGGAAATTCACACAGCGCAGCAGCGTCGATTTGCCGGTACCACTTGAGCCGATGATTACGATGATTTCGCCCTGTTTGATGCTGAGATCAATCCCTTTGAGTACTTCGCTGTCACCAAAGCGCTTATGAATATTGGTCAGTGTAATCATCGTACGTACGCCTTATTGAGTTTCGCTTCTGCCCAAATCTGCACGCGGGTCAAAATGACCACCACGCCCCAGTAAATCAGCGCAACCGCCAAAAACGCTTCGAAAAAACGAAAACTGGATGACGCTTCCATCTGCGCTTTGGCCATGATCTCGGCCACGCCAAGGGTAAAAGCAAGCGAGGTCGATTTGATCATGTCGATAAAGTAGTTCATCAGCGATGGCAGCGCTACGCGCGTTGCTTGCGGCAAAATAATGCGGCGCATGGCTTGAGGTGTCGTCATACCCACCGACAAGCTCGCCTCCATTTGGCTGCGATCGATGCCGATGATGGCGGCGCGAATGCTCTCTGCCATATAAGCGGCAAAGTGGAGCGTTAAGCCAATCACTGCGGCGCTAAAGGCATCGAGTCCCACCAATAAAGGAAAAATTTGTGGCAGGCCATAATAAAGAAGAAACAGCTGCACCAACAGCGGCGTACCACGGAAGAAGCTGATATAGAGCTGACTCAACTGATCGAGCACTGGGACGCGAAATACGCGAATATTGGCCAATATCACGGCTAAAATTAGTGAAAACACCAAACCCCAAGTGGCCATTTCCATGGTGGTGCCAAGGTACTTGAGCAGTATTGGCATCAGGTTGAGCATGTAATTAAAGTCGAATCCCATTACGTATCCCAATGACTAAGGCGAGAAAAACAAAACCCACTGCAAGCAAGAGAGCAGTGGGTTTTTTCGTCAATCCGAAACGGATTTATGGAGGCGGAGCCGATTACTGAGTAATGTCAGCGCCAAACCACTTTTGAGAAATTTGCTCTAGTGTACCGTCAGCACGCATTTCTGCCAGTGCTTTGTTCACTTCTGCTTGCAGTTTTTGGCCGTTCTCATTGTTCACAAATGGCCATGCGTTTTGAATGGTTTCAAACGGCTGACCGGCTAATTGTAGCGGTAGGCCCGTTTTTTTGATCAGCTCAAGTGCAGAGAGACGGTCCATAACAAACGCATCCGCGCGGCCTAGTGCCACATCGTGTTCGATACCTGTGTCGTAGGTTTTGATGTTGATTTTGCCGTCTTTGTCGTAGCTGCGTAGCAGTTGCTCAAAGTTTGAACCTAGGTTCACCGCAACGGTTTTACCTGCGAGATCTTCCACGCCTTGGATGTCGTCGTTACCTTTACGCACGGTGATTTGCGCACCATCTACGACGTATGGGTCAGCAAACAGGTATTTCGCTTGGCGCGCTTCTGTCATGGTGATCTGGTTTGAGATGGTGTCGATGCGGCCCGTCTCTAACAGACCAAACAGACCTGAGAAGTTGGCGGTCACGTATTCCACTTGATAGTCGTTACGTTTGCCAATCTCATCCCATAGATCCACTTCAAAGCCTTGCAGCTTGTCTTGCTCAACGAAGGTGAACGGGAAGTAACGGCCAGACATACCCACTTTGACCTCAGTCGCAGCTTGAACGGTGGCAGCAGAAAGTGCGATAACGGCAACAGCCGCTTTAATCCAGTTTTTCATTTTACAACTCCTAAAATTTATAGGGAGAAATACTACTGTCATCCTTGTCATTTAGATAAATAACAAGTTGCCATAATCTAGATGGATGCGGAATAAGATTATAGCTGTGGATAATCATTGACGCTCTATTGATGGGGTTGGGGCGACTTCTGGCGCCGAGATCCGCAAAATATGATCGCTGTGAAACTATTCATTCACAGAGTTATCACCAGATCGACGATCCTGCGATCATTGCGCCATTGTGGATCAATGTGTGGGTAAAAATGGGGCAGGGTGTGATGATCTCACCAATAATGGCAGAAATATTGTGAATAACTTCGATCTTATTCACTGGATCCTCGATCAATCGCTGGCGATCTCGGTTATCAACAGGTAAAATTGCCAGTCTTTTCCGATCATAGAATTACGAGTGAGGGCATCGTGTCATCTTCGCTTTGGTTGCAATGTTTGCAACAGCTTCAAGAAGAGCTTCCAGCAACTGAATTCAGCATGTGGGTCCGTCCTTTACAAGCTGAGCTCAACGACAATACTCTCACTTTATTTGCGCCCAACCGTTTTGTCCTTGATTGGGTTCGCGATAAATACCTCAACAGCATCACACGTCTTTTGCAGGAATATTGTGGCAACGATATTCCTCATTTACGTTTTGAGGTGGGCAGTCGCCCTGTGCAAGCGCAGGCACCTGCACCCAAACGCACCCCGGCCGATGTGGCGGCGGAATCGTCAGCCCCGGCACAATTGCAAGCGCGTAAGCCTGTGCATAAAACCTGGGATGATGACCCGCAAGCGATGGCAGACATCAACCACCGCTCCAATGTGAACCCCAAGCATAAGTTCAACAACTTTGTTGAAGGTAAATCGAACCAATTGGGCTTGGCGGCGGCACGTCAGGTGTCGGACAACCCAGGCGCGGCGTACAACCCGCTCTTTCTGTACGGCGGTACCGGTTTGGGTAAAACCCACTTGCTGCACGCCGTGGGCAATGCGATTGTCGACAACAAACCCAACGCGAAAGTGGTTTACATGCACTCAGAGCGTTTTGTGCAAGATATGGTGAAAGCGCTGCAAAACAACGCGATTGAAGAGTTCAAACGTTACTACCGCAGTGTGGATGCCCTCTTGATCGATGACATTCAGTTTTTTGCCAACAAAGAGCGTTCACAAGAAGAGTTCTTCCATACCTTCAACGCCTTGCTTGAGGGCAATCAGCAGATCATCTTGACCTCGGATCGCTACCCGAAAGAGATCAACGGCGTAGAAGATCGCCTGAAATCCCGCTTCGGTTGGGGATTGACGGTCGCCATTGAGCCACCTGAGCTTGAAACGCGCGTCGCCATCTTGATGAAAAAAGCGGAAGATCACCAAATCCATCTGGCCGATGAAGTGGCGTTCTTTATTGCTAAGCGCCTGCGCTCCAACGTTCGTGAGCTTGAAGGGGCGCTCAATCGGGTGATTGCGAACGCCAACTTTACGGGTCGTCCTATTACGATCGATTTTGTGCGTGAAGCTCTGCGTGATCTGCTTGCCTTACAAGAAAAGCTGGTCACCATCGACAACATTCAAAAAACGGTCGCGGAATACTACAAAATCAAAGTGGCGGATCTGCTCTCGAAGCGCCGCTCTCGTTCGGTTGCGCGACCTCGTCAATTGGCGATGGCGCTGGCTAAAGAGCTGACCAACCACAGCTTGCCAGAGATTGGCGATGCCTTTGGTGGCCGCGATCATACGACCGTACTTCATGCGTGTCGTAAGATTGAACAACTGCGTGAAGAGAGTCACGATATTAAAGAGGATTACTCCAACTTAATCCGTACTCTTTCTTCGTAAATCGCGCTATTCTAACGGTTTATATTCATGGCCAAGGTAGGGCTCAATCCCTTATCGTGGCCATGTTTGTTCTCTTCGCCAACAACAAGATTTCTTTAAGAGCGTGCTATGAAATTTTCCATTCAACGTAGTCATCTGCTGAAACCACTGCAGCAAGTCTCAGGGGCGTTAGGTGGCCGTGCCACTCTACCTATCCTTGGTAACTTATTGATCAAAGTAGTGGACAACCAACTGACGTTGACGGCGACGGATTTAGAAGTCGAGCTGGTCAGCCGTGTGCAGCTTGAAGGTGAATTTGAAGCGGGCAGCGTGACTGTCCCGTCGCGTAAGTTTCTTGATATTTGCCGTGGACTGCCTGATGACGCGGTGATCACATTTGTTTTAGAGGGCGATCGCGTGCAACTGCGCTCTGGTCGTAGTCGTTTCTCTCTCTCTACACTGCCAGCCAGCGATTTTCCAAACATTGAAGATTGGCAGAGTGAAGTCGAACTCTCCCTGACGCAAAGTGAACTGCGTGGACTAGTAGAAAAAACGCAGTTTTCGATGGCGAACCAAGACGTGCGTTACTACCTCAATGGCATGTTGTTTGAGATTGAAGACACCACGCTGCGCAGCGTGGCCACCGATGGTCACCGTATGGCGGTCGCGCAAACTCCGCTGGTCGGTGAGTTTGCCAAAAAGCAGATCATCGTGCCGCGTAAAGGGGTGCTGGAATTAGTCAAGTTGCTGGATGCGCCAGAGCAACCTGTGGTGTTGCAAATTGGTAGCTCAAACCTGCGCGCTGAGGTCAACAATTACGTCTTTACCTCTAAGCTGGTGGACGGTCGTTTCCCTGACTACCGCCGCGTGATGCCACAAAGCACCACCAAAACATTGGAAGCGGGCTGCGATGAGCTGCGCCAAGCGTTCTCGCGTGCGGCGATCCTCTCGAATGAGAAGTTTCGTGGCGTGCGCGTTAACCTCGATGGCA
This sequence comes from Vibrio sp. R15-SG3-ISO1A, assembly GCF_059833955.1. Lineage (NCBI taxonomy): Bacteria > Pseudomonadati > Pseudomonadota > Gammaproteobacteria > Vibrionales > Vibrionaceae > Vibrio > Vibrio sp. R15-SG3-ISO1A. Next base: position 46,335 of record NZ_JCBDGH010000063.1, on the reverse strand, counting down.
GCGAAATGCGCATTACCGCCAACAACCCAGAGCAAGAAGAAGCGGAAGAGATGCTCGATGTTCACTTTGACGGCGAGCCGATTGAGATTGGCTTTAACGTCAGCTATGTGCTGGATGTGCTTAATACGCTGCGCTGCGAGACCGTGAGAGTCTCAATGTCTGATGCCAACGCCAGTGCGTTAATTGAGAACAGCGTCGATGACAGTGCCATGTACGTGGTGATGCCGATCCGACTCTAGCATGCCGCTCTCTCGTCTTGTTATTAAGCAATTTCGCAATATCAAAGCCTGTGATATCTCGTTATCATCAGGCTTTAACTTTCTTATTGGCCCGAACGGCAGCGGGAAAACCAGTGTTCTGGAAGCCATTTATTTACTGGGCCACGGTCGGTCGTTCAAAAGCAGTTTGACCGGGCGAGTGATTCAAAATGACCATGATGAGCTGTTTGTTCACGGTCGTTTTTTGAACTCGGATCAATTTGAGCTACCCATTGGCATTAATAAGCAGCGTGATGGCTCAACAGAGGTTAAAATAGGCGGTCAATCTGGGCAAAAGTTAGCCCAGTTGGCGCAAGTGTTACCACTGCAACTGATTCATCCTGAAGGGTTTGATCTGTTGACCGATGGGCCGAAACATCGCCGTGCATTTATTGATTGGGGCGTATTTCATACCGAATCGGCCTTTTATGATGCATGGGGGCGTTTTAAGCGCCTAAACAAACAGCGCAACGCACTGCTGAAAACGGCGCGTAGCTATCGAGAGCTCAGTTATTGGGATCAAGAGATGGCGACACTGGCGGAAAACATCAGTCGTTGGCGTGGTGAGTACGTTGAGCAATTGACGCACAAAGCCGAAGAGATATGCCGGGCATTTTTGCCTGAGTTTGATATCTCGCTCAAGTATTATCGTGGTTGGGACAAAGAGACGCCATACCAAGCGATTCTCGAGAGCCACTTTGAGCGCGACCAGGCGCTGGGTTACACCTTCAGTGGCCCAAACAAGGCGGATTTACGCATTAAGGTAAATGGTACGCCAGTGGAAGATGTCCTGTCTCGGGGTCAGTTAAAGTTGATGGTGTGCGCGCTACGCGTAGCACAAGGCCAACACCTGACTGAGATGACGGGCAAGCAATGCATCTACTTGATAGATGACTTTGCCTCTGAATTAGACAGTCAACGTCGCAAGCGTCTTGCCGATTGCTTGAAACAGACGGGGGCTCAAGTTTTTGTCAGCTCTATTACTGAAAGCCAAATCAGCGACATGCGTGATGAAAATGGCAGGATGTTCCATGTGGAACATGGCACAATAGAGCAAAATATATAGCGGAAGATAACTCATGGCTGAAAATTACGATTCATCGAGTATTAAAGTACTAAAGGGTCTGGATGCGGTTCGTAAGCGTCCGGGTATGTACATCGGCGACACGGATGATGGCACCGGTCTGCACCACATGGTCTTTGAGGTGGTAGATAACTCAATTGATGAAGCGTTGGCGGGTCACTGTAAAGACATCGTGGTGACCATTCATGAGGATAACTCTGTCTCTGTCAACGATGATGGCCGTGGTATCCCAACAGAGCTTCACCCGGAAGAGAAAGTCTCGGCGGCAGAAGTGATCATGACCGTGCTTCACGCAGGCGGTAAATTTGATGACAACTCGTACAAAGTATCGGGTGGTCTGCACGGTGTGGGCGTGTCGGTGGTGAACGCGTTGTCTAAGAAAGTGACGCTGACAATCCATCGCGGTGGAAAAATTCACACTCAAACTTATCACCATGGTGAACCTCAAGCGCCACTGGCTGTGATTGGTGAGACAGAAAAAACGGGCACAGAAATTCGTTTTTGGCCGAGTGAAGAGACGTTCTCTAACACTGAGTTCCATTACGACATTCTTGCAAAGCGTTTGCGTGAGCTCTCTTTCCTAAACTCTGGTGTTTCGATCAAGTTACGTGATGAGCGTGAAGAAGACAAACAAGATCACTTCATGTACGAAGGGGGTATTCAAGCCTTTGTCGATCACTTGAACACCAACAAAACTCCAATTATTGAGAAAGTATTCCATTTCAACTCAGAACGTGAAGATGGCATCGCAGTCGAAGTGGCGATGCAGTGGAATGATGGTTACCAAGAGAATATCTTCTGTTTCACCAACAATATTCCACAACGTGATGGTGGTACTCACCTTGCCGGTTTCCGTGCGGCATTGACGCGTACCTTGAACTCGTTCATGGACAAAGAAGGCTTCTCGAAGAAAGCGAAAACCGCAACGTCTGGTGATGATGCGCGTGAAGGTCTCACCGCGGTTATCTCGGTGAAAGTACCTGATCCCAAGTTCTCAAGCCAAACCAAAGACAAGCTGGTTTCTTCTGAAGTGAAATCTGCGGTTGAGTCTGCCATGGGCGAGAAACTGTCAGAGTTCCTTGTTGAGCATCCAACAGAAGCAAAAATCGTTTGTACCAAGATCATTGATGCAGCACGTGCTCGTGATGCGGCGCGTAAAGCACGTGAGATGACTCGCCGTAAAGGCGCCCTAGACCTTGCTGGTCTGCCAGGTAAATTGGCGGACTGTCAGGAAAAAGATCCAGCACTGTCTGAACTCTACATAGTGGAGGGTGACTCGGCAGGCGGATCCGCAAAACAAGGCCGTAACCGTAAGAACCAAGCGATTCTTCCTCTGAAAGGTAAAATCCTGAACGTAGAGAAAGCGCGTTTCGACAAGATGCTCTCTTCTCAAGAGGTGGCGACGCTGATTACGGCGCTTGGCTGTGGTATTGGTCGTGACGAATACAACCCAGACAAACTGCGTTACCACAACATCATCATCATGACCGATGCGGACGTCGATGGTTCGCACATCCGTACGCTACTGTTGACCTTCTTCTACCGTCAAATGCCTGAGCTGATTGAGCGTGGTTACGTCTACATTGCTCAGCCACCGCTGTACAAAGTGAAGAAGGGTAAGCAAGAGCAGTACATCAAAGATGAAGAAGCGATGAACCAGTACCAAGTCTCTTTGGCCTTGGACAACGCAGCGCTGCACGTCAACGCGGACGCGCCAGCGTTGGCGGGTGAATCTCTAGAGAAGCTGGTTCAGCAATACAATGCTGGCATCAAGCTGGTGGATCGTATAAGCCGCCGTTACCCGCACGCCTTGATTCATGAGTTGATTTACGTGCCACGTTTGACCGCAGAGCAGTGTCATGACGCTGCTGTGGTAGAGGCTTGGACCAAGACTTTGGTTGAGCAGTTGAACGCTAAAGAAGTGGGCGCAAGTCAGTACCAATATGAAGTAGAGCAGCATGCTGAGCTCGGCTTGAACTTGCCGAAAATCATCGTGCGCACACATGGCGTAAGACACGAATACGCACTGAGCATCGATTTGATCAACTCGAAAGAGTTTGCCAAGTTGGGCGAGCTTTCTGAAGCGCTGAATGGCCTTATTGAAGAGGGCGCGTACATCAAACGTGGTGAACGCACTCAGCCTGTGAGCAGCTTTGTCGAAGCGCTAGAGTGGCTGATCAAAGAGTCTCGCCGCGGATTGAGCACACAGCGATACAAAGGTCTGGGTGAGATGAACCCGGATCAGCTTTGGGAAACCACCATGGACCCAGAAACGCGTCGCATGATGCAAGTGACCATCGAAGATGCCGTTGGAGCCGATCAGCTCTTCACGACATTGATGGGTGATCAGGTTGAGCCTCGTCGTCACTTTATCGAAGAGAACGCGTTGAAAGTAGCGAACTTGGATGTGTAAAGTTCCTAGTTTCTAGAAGCGAGTTCCTAGAATTTGAAAAAGCGCAGGTCGAACGATCTGCGCTTTTTTATTGGTTTCTATTTTCCATTTCAATCCAATACATTGTCCCACTCTAGGAACTAGGAACTAGAAACTTTTTTACTCTCTCCTCTTGAAACCATTTTGGCCGATCCCTATATCTATTGTTGAAGAGGGAAGCTGTCTTGCTCCGATGAGAAGAAACAGACCTTCTGGACTCGCTGAAGAGGTATCGCTCCTATGAGGATGGCCTTAACAGCACACGTTAACACTGAGTTTGTTTCTATGTCCTACGTGCTGGCCCTATAGAGGCAGCCAGAGGAATAGTGAACGAATCCCTTAGTCGCTAGGGGTCGAGTTAATCATCGTCCCTACACAGTCACGACTAAGACTATTGCTTAATCAAGAGGATAGTATGATGAGAACTGTAGATTTCACTCCTTTATACCGCAACGCGATTGGTTTTGACCGTCTTCTTAATATGATGGAAGCCAACAGCACGAAAAACAGCTCCGGCGGTTACCCTCCGTATAACATCGAACAGAAAGATGAAAACCACTACCGTATCACCATGGCAGTGGCAGGCTTTGCTGAAGAGCAGCTTGAACTGACGCAAAAAGAGAACACCTTAATTGTTAAAGGTGAGCGTAAAGAGGAAGAGGGTAAGAACTATATTTACCAAGGCATTGCTGAGCGTGACTTTGAGCGCAAGTTCCAGTTGGCCGACTATGTGAAAGTCACCGGCGCGAGTATGGAAAATGGCTTGCTGCACGTTGATCTCGAGCGTGAAATCCCTGAAGCGATGCAACCGCGTAAAATTGCCATCAACTCAAGCCAGTTGCTGGAAAACAAATAAGCGAGCCTGTGCGCCGCTATGCTGCGGATATAAAATGCGGGTATAAATAGTGAAAGAGCGCCAATCGGCGCTCTTTTTTATGCTTGGTAATGTTAGGGCAATTAGCCCTGCTGGTAGGCTTTTTGCACTTCTTCCGCGATGATTTGGATGCCTTGTTGCATCATCTCGTCGTCTTGTACATAGTTCATTCGCAGGCACTGGTGCGCATGATCCCACTCATCTTCTTGGCCGATAAAGAAGTACTCACCAGGAACAATCAACACCCCGCGTGCTTTCAAACGTTGGTAGAGTTCCATGGTGGTGATAGGCAGTGCATCAAACCAGAGCCAGAGGAAAATCGCCCCTTCTGGCTTGTGAATACGAAAGCGCGGATCGGTAATCGCCTCTTGCAGCAGTTCGACCGCACGCTGAGATTTCTGCTGATAAAACGGCTTGATGACCTCTTCACTCAAGCGCAGAAGATCGCCTTTTTCAATCATATGGTGAGCCAGCGCCGGCCCTACACTGCCTGGCGCTAGGCTGATAATGCCATTCATGTTGGTGAGCGCTTGTGTGATGGCTTCATTGGCAATCACAATCCCACAGCGCACGCCAGGTAAGCCTAACTTGGACAAACTCATGCAGAGAATGGTGTTCTCATTCCAAAAGGGCGTCACCTCCTCAAAAATGATATTGGGGAAGGGCACGCCGTAAGCGTTGTCTATGATGAGCGGAATGTGGTTGTCGCGCGCGAGTTTATCGAGCTTGATGATCTCCTCATCGGTCAGCACATTGCCCGTCGGGTTGGTCGGGCGAGACGCGCAGATCGCGGCAATCGAGTCATCGATCTTTAGTTGCTCAAAATCGACGTGGTATTTGAACATGCGATTGTCGAGTTGCTCAATTTCCGGGTGGTAAGAGACAAAAATATCCTCATCAATGCCCGCATCTCCATAGCCAATGTACTCAGGCGCTAACGGCAGCAGAATCTTTTTGTGTGAGCCATCGGGCTGCGTACCTGCTAGCAAATTAAACAGGTAAAAAAAGCCGCTTTGACTGCCATTGGTTAAGCTGATGTTCTTCTCACTGACCTCCCAGCCATAGGTCTCTTTGAGCAGGGCAGCGAGTGCTTTGACGAAGGCATCTTTGCCTTGTGGGCCATCATAATTGGCGAGCGCTTGAATCCACTCGCCGCTGGTCAGCATCTCTTGGCTGGCTTGGTGAAAGTAATCAATCATGGCGGGAATGGCCGCAGGGTTACCGCCACCGAGCATGATGGCGCCGGGTGTGCGTAGACCATCATTTAGGTCGTCCATTAATTGGGTAATGCCGGAATATTGATTGAATTTTTCACCAAACTTTGAGAACTGCATGACTCACTAACCTTGATCTGATTATTGCTTTACTGAATGGGTGTGCTGATCAGTGCGTGGCTGACCAATAGAGTAATCCTTGAACATACAGCAATGGCAATGTGAGGCAAAGCACTATTTTAGTGCGCAGAACTGGTCTGTTTTGTTGGCATAAAAAAGCCCAACTCATTGAGTTGGGCTTGGTGTCATCTATCCGTACGCGCGATTATTTCTGCAGAAGAGAAATGTCGGCAATCTGCAAGAACAAGTTACGTAGGTTGTTCAGTAGCGTTAGACGGTTCTTCTTCAGCGCTTCGTCATCGGCCATAACCATGACGTTATCGAAGAAGGCATCCACAGGCTCACGTAGACCCGCTAGCTTGCTGAGTGCTTCCTGGTAGTTGCCTGTAGCGAACGCAGGCTCGAGCGCTTCTGTCATCACTTCAACGCTTTCTGCCAGTGCTTTCTCTGCGTCTTCTTGTAGAAGAGCGAGATCGATCTCTGCGGCCAGCTCACCATCGAACTTCGCTAAGATGTTACCGACACGTTTGTTCGCTGCGGCGAGTGCTTCCGCGGCTTCTAACTCACGGAAGTGAGAGACCGCTTTGACGCGCTGGTCGAAGTCTGCTGGTTTGGTTGGACGATTCGCCAATACCGCTTGGATGATGTCCACGCTGAAGCCTTGGTCTTTGTACCATGCATTGAAACGGCCGAGCATGAACTCGATAACGTCGTTTGCAACGTTCGCGTTGGTTAGTTTGTCGCCAAACAGAGACTGCGCTTTTGCGATAAGGTCTGTTAGGTCTAGGTTGTAGCCGTTTTCGACGATAATACGCAGCACGCCTAGAGATGCGCGGCGCAGTGCGAATGGGTCGCTGCCTTTAGGTGCTTGGCCAATACCGAAGATACCCACAATGGTATCGAGCTTGTCAGCCATAGCGACAGCAGATGAGATACCTGTGCTTGGTAGGGCGTCACCGGCGAAACGCGGCATGTACTGCTCGTAAAGCGCTAGAGCCACTTGCTCGTCTTCACCATCGTGGGTAGCGTAGTGCATACCCATCACGCCTTGAGTATCGGTAAATTCGAATACCATAGAGGTCATTAGGTCACACTTCGCGAGTAGACCCGCACGCTTCGATTTTTCAACGTCAGCATCGATCTGCTCAGCGATGTAGCCAGCAAGTTCAGTGATGCGATCAGTTTTGTCTTTGATAGTACCAAGCTGCTTTTGGAAGATCGCTTGCTCTAGCTCAGGGAGACGGTCGATAAGCGGGCGCTTACGGTCAGTGTTAAAGAAGAACTCGGCATCCGCCAGACGTGGACGCACCACCTTCTCGTTACCTTCGATGACGTAGCGAGGCTCTTTCGATTCGATGTTCGATACGAAGATGAAGTTAGGCAGTAGCTTCTTGTTCTCGTCATAGACAGGGAAGTATTTCTGGTCACCTTTCATGGTGTAAACCAGCGCTTCAGAAGGCACTTTTAGGAACTCTTCTTCAAACTTCGCGGTTAGAACCACTGGCCATTCAACCAGAGACGTGACTTCTTCAACGAGATCATCTTCTAGGTCAGCAACACCGCCAACCGCTGCTGCTGCTTTTTGCGAGTCAGCAAGGATGATCGCTTTACGCGCCTCAAAGTCGGCCATGACTTTACCGCGCTCTTCTAGGATAGCAGGGTATTGCTCGGCAGAATCGATAGTGAACTCTTGCTCACCCATGAAGCGGTGACCACGGATAGTGCGGCTGGATGCGACACCTAGGATCTCACCTTCAATCAGCTCAGAGCCCATTAGCATGGTCAGCGTTTTAACTGGGCGGATAAACTGAGTCGTCTTGTCACCCCAACGCATTGGCTTGGCGATAGGTAGGTTAGCCAGTGCTTTAGCAGCTAGGTCGACGACGATGTCAGACGTTGCTTGGCCTTTCACTTCTTGTTTGAACAGTAGCCATTCGCCTTTGTCTGTCACTAGACGGTCAGCTTGTTCAACCGTGATGCCGTTACCACGTGCCCAGCCTTGTGCTGCTTTGGTCGCGTTACCGTCAGCATCGAATGCGACAGAAACCGCAGGACCGCGCTTCTCAACCACTTTGTCCGCTTGGCCTTCCGCTAGCGCTGAAACCTTAAGGGCTAGACGACGAGGCGCGGCGTACCATTTCACACCTTGGTGTGATAAGTCTGCGCCTTTTAGTTCAGCTTCGAAGTTGGCTGCGAACGCTTCCGCTAGGGTGCGAAGTTGTGTTGGTGGTAGCTCTTCAGTACCCAGTTCAATTAGAAATTCTTTCGCCATGATTACTTCTCCTCGCTCTTTGCATCTTGGGTACGGCACATTGGGAAGCCTAGTGCTTCACGTGATGCGTAGTAGGCTTCTGCAACAGACTTGGTCAGGTTGCGGATACGAAGGATGTAACGTTGGCGCTCGGTGACCGAGATGGCTTTGCGTGCGTCTAACAGGTTGAAAGCGTGCGCCGCTTTCAAGATGCGCTCGTAAGCGGGTAGAGGTAGAGGTTTCTCTAGCTCAAGGAGTTCTTTCGACTCTTTTTCACACTGGTCGAAGAAGCTAAATAAGAAATCGACGTCAGCGTGCTCAAAGTTGTACGTTGACTGCTCCACTTCGTTTTGGTGGAAGATATCACCGTACGTCACGTTCGAGCCGTCTGGTGCGACGTTCCATACTAGGTCGTAAACGGAGTCAACTTCTTGGATGTACATAGCAAGACGCTCGATACCGTAAGTGATCTCACCAGTCACCGGTTTACACTCTAAGCCACCCACTTGTTGGAAGTAGGTAAACTGCGTCACTTCCATACCGTTTAGCCAAACTTCCCAGCCTAGACCCCAAGCGCCTAGCGTTGGGTTCTCCCAGTTATCTTCAACGAAACGGATGTCGTGGACTAGCGGGTCGATACCCAACACTTCCAGTGAGCCTAGGTACAACTCTTGAATGTTGTCTGGCGATGGCTTAAGTGCCACTTGGAACTGGTAGTAGTGCTGAAGACGGTTAGGGTTTTCACCGTAACGGCCATCGGTAGGACGACGAGAAGGCTGAACGTAAGCGGTTGACATTGGCTCTGGGCCAAGGGCGCGCAAACATGTCATTGGGTGAGAGGTACCTGCACCTACTTCCATGTCGAGTGGTTGAACAATGGTACAGCCTTGTTGGGCCCAATAATCCTGCAGCGCGAGGATCATACCTTGAAAGGTTTTGATGTCGTATTTTTGCATAGTATTCGCGCGATTCTCTGAGAAAGTTCTGTCTAAATGAAGAAAAAATAACAATCAAGTATACCGAGATATTCGATGTCCGAGTAGAGCAAATCGGGAGAAATTCTCGCTGAAAAATCTCCTTTAATGGAATTTTATCGACTTAATGACCAAATTTTTCTTAAAGTCGCATTTCTATGAGAAATCTCGCCGAACGCCCCTTTGGGTATATGCGCACGTTTGCGACTTGAGATTTTTCAGTGAGATGGATAGAATTGCCGCCATCTTTGGGGAGTAGCTGACCAAATAGAGGGCTTCTGTTTGGTTCGACCGTCAACATAATCGGTGCAAAATCACCGTGGCGCTCGAGATTCATCGCCCGATGAATTAAGCAAGACCTTAGATAAACATCGTGAACCGGGGTGGGGCGCGAGGTTTGTCTATGGTAAAAAATAATAATCCTGCCCCAATGAGCATGTCGTGAGCGTTTTAGCCATTTCTATTACTACTGTTGCCCTTGCTGAGATTGGCGACAAAACCCAATTATTGTCTTTATTGTTGGCCAGTCGGTATCGCAAACCCATCCCGATTATAGCGGCGATCTTTTTTGCCACCATCGCCAATCATGCCCTTGCGGCGTGGCTCGGTGTGGTTGTTGCGGATTACCTCTCGCCAGAGGTACTCAAGTGGGTCGTTGTTGCCAGCTTTTTGGCGATGGCTGGCTGGGTGCTGATCCCCGATAAACTCGATGATGAAGAATCCATTTCCAATCGCGGCCCTTTTGTCGCGAGCTTTGTTGCGTTTTTTATTGCTGAGATTGGCGATAAAACCCAAATTGCGACCTCGATTCTTGGCGCCCAGTTTGCTGACGCGCTGACTTGGGTCATTTTAGGCACCACCATTGGTATGTTGGCGGCGAACGTGCCGGTTGTTGTGATTGGTAAGCTTTCTGCGGACAAGATGCCGCTAGGTTTGATTCGTAAAGTCACCGCACTGCTGTTTGTCGCGCTCGCTTTAGGCGCGGCCTTATGGCCATGATGGCCTGGCGTCACACAGGCAACATTTGCCCTGAGTCGTGATCTAGGTTTGATTTGCCACTGTGCGTGCGTGTTAACGTAGTGTTGTCGATGATAGCGAGAGGGCAAATGCATGCTGACACGTTACATGGGTATCACACCGAAAAGTCAAAGTTATCTGTTCACTTTTGGTTTGGCGCTTTGCTTATTGGCACTACCGCTGACCGATATGTGGCTGCCTATTGTTGCCGGCTCGTTTATATTAACCGGTCTCACGGTGGAGGCCTGGATTCGAGTCGCGCACATCATCCCAATGCATGAAGAGATGCGGGCGATGCAAAAGCAGTTGCAAAAACTGCAAGCAGAAGTGCGCAGCTTGGAGTACGACGAATAGCGACCCGAAGTCGAGAGAATCAAATCAACAACGGCAGCCAGATGGGCTGCCGTTTTTGTTTGCGAGATCGTTGTTGTTGGGGAGATCTTAGGCGACCCCTTTCTTAATCAAGTATTGATATGGCACAGCGTCGGTCTGCGCAGCCAGCAACTGGTGATCCATAAAACGACAAAAACTCGGGATGTCGCGGGTGGTCGAGGGGTCATCCGCTGTGACCAGTAATACATCGCCATCGTCCATGTTTCGAATTGTCTTCCTGACCATCATAACGGGCTCCGGACAGCGAAGTCCTTCTGCCTCTAAGGTGTGGGTTGCCTGGGTGGTATCGATAGTCATCGGGCGCTCTTTGTCAGGTCAATTAGGCGCTTGATAATACTGGCGGTGAAAAAAACTTCAATAAGCACTTGGCAAATGGATCATTTTGTTTTAACTTAGTTAACAACTTGGTAACATTTAAAGCTCAAGGCAGGGATATGCTGACTTGAGTTGACACCAGCAAGGAGCGCTTATGTTGACCGCATTGGATCGATTGACCATTTACTCGGTGCTTTGCTTGATCTCATTTTGCGCGCTTGTGTTACGCGCCCCGGCGGACGCTTCCTTCATGCCTTTGCTCGGTATGGTGGCCTGCGTGACAGGGATATGGTTAGAGATGCACCGATTTTCAAAAGCCTCTGACGAACATAGAGGTTAACGCTTCCCTTCCTAGTGGCGTTGACCTAACCCCATCTCCAAATACATTCCGACACTATCCCCCAGTTTTCTTGGGCTTCCCCGCTGAAAGGCGGGATTTTTTTTTCTTAGCGGTTACACTAACAATACCTTATCTCCAGAGTGGTCATTGTGGAACTAGAAGATGTGTATCGCCGCGACCTCAATTTATTGGTTGCACTGCGAGTCTTGATTGAAGAGTGCAGCGTGAGCAAAGCGGCGCAGCGGCTCAATTTGAGTCAATCGGCCATGAGCCGTGTGTTGGGGCGATTGCGTGATTTGCTGGGCGATCCCTTGTTTACCCGTCAAGGTCAGCAGCTTATCCCGACAGAAAAAGCGTTGGAGATAGATCGCGCGCTCGGCGAGCCGTTGGAATCACTGCGGCAACTGCTCTCGCCGCTCGATTTTGACCCGCAACGCTGCGATCAAACCTTCACCATTGCCACCACCGACTACGCGATGCAAACCATCTTGCCGTTCGCTCTGCCGCGGATTTATCAAGAAGCGCCGAATGTGTCGTTTCACTTTCAGCCGCTTCAGCATGACCGACTTGCCGATCAACTGATTTATGAAGGTGCAGATTTAGCCATTTGCCGACCGACAGGCCCCGTTGAACCGCTGCGCAGTGAAGTGCTCGGCAGAGTGGGCGTGTTGTGTTTGCTGTCTAAGCAGCACCCATTGGCTGAGAAGACGATGCGGCTCGACGACTACCTGCACTACCCCAATGCGATGATTGCCATCAGTGATGGTGTGAACGCCTTGATAGAGCAAGCGCTGGTGGATCTGCCCAAACGAAAAATGGTGCTGCGCGCGTATCATTTAGAAGCTGCGCTAGCGATAGTGGATACCATGCCGCTGATCATTACTGTCCCGGCGGATTTGGCGTATCTGGTCGCGGAGCGTTATGACTTGGTGATCAAACCTTTGCCGTTTCACTTCACGTCGTTTGACTACTCGATGATTTGGCATGCGCGTTGTGAGCATTCGCCGGCGCAAGAGTGGCTAAGAGCGATTGTCAAAGAAGAGTGCGGACGACTCATCGCCAAGCGCATAGAAGATATGGGATTAGATTAATGCCATGCACCCTCTCGAGTGCATGGCAGAGGTCTCGTCAAATGTGCGCAATTACAGTTTGATGACCACACGACCCGTCACTTGGCCGTTGGTGATCTGCTCGGAAAATTGCGGCGCTTGCTCAAGGGTAATTTCGTTACACGCTTGCGCGAAGTAGCTTTCAGGTAGCAGCTTGGTGAGGCTTTCCCACGCCTGAATACGCTTGTCGGTTGGGCAAGAGACTGAGTCAACGCCTTGCAGACGCACATTACGTAAGATAAACGGCATCACGGTCGTCGGCAGATCAAAACCACCCGCAAGGCCACAGGCGGCCACGGTGGCGTTGTAATCCATCTGCGCGAGCACTTTTGCCAGTACCTTGCTACCCACAGTATCAACCGCGCCGGCCCAAATTTGTTTTTCAAGTGGGCGCGCAGGCTCTTCAAATTCTGCGCGATCGATGATGCGTTTCGCACCGAGCTTTTCAAGAAGTGGGCCATTTTGTTCAACACGCCCTGTGACCGCAGCGACGCTATAGCCGAGCTCAGCCAGCAGCGTCACCGCCACTGAGCCCACACCGCCGCTGGCACCAGTGACAAGAATCTCACCTTGTTCCGGTTTGATGCCCGCATCAAGCAGCGCTTGGACACACAGCATCGCGGTAAAGCCTGCGGTGCCCACCATCATCGCCTTCTTGCTATCTAGCCCTTGTGGCAGTGGAACCAACCAATCGGCTTTTAGGCGCGCACGTTGCGCCATGCCGCCCCAATGGTTTTCACCCACGCCCCAGCCGGTCAATACCACCTGGTCGCCCGCTTGGTAACGAGCGTCGTCAGAGCGCACCACGGTGCCCGCTAAATCAATCCCGGGAACCATAGGGAACTGACGGATGATTTTACCTTTACCCGTGATCGCCAAACCGTCTTTGTAGTTCAATGATGAGTAATCGACCTCCACCAACACCTCGCCTTCGGGCAGTTGGTTTTCGTCAATTTGCTCAATCGATGCGATGGTGCGTTTTTCTTCTTGGTTTAGGATCAGTGCGTTAAACATAAAACTCTCCACAGTGGTGCAGCAATAGTAAGAACTGTGTTGAGTGTAGACGCAAAACCACTATGACTAAAATGAAACTTTAGCATTATGTTCATGCGCATCACGCATTACTCTATGGGTAAGGAGAGTAGCAAGCGGGTGAGAGGGCTGAGGGGCGATGCGGATGGAAGAAAAAAACCAGTAAGAACAAAGCCAGTCCGAAGACTGGCTCACTATTCATTCCCATCGATTTTGATGATCGAGAGATCAGGACAAGAAGAACTGATAGGACGGATTGTCCGTTTCGTCTTTGTACTGATAGCCGAGCTCGCGTAGGTGCGCGCCAAAGCGGGAGAGATCGTCTTCTCTTAACTCAAAGCCACATAGCACGCGACCGTAATCGGCGCCATGATTGCGATAGTTAAACAAGCTGATGTTCCAGTGCGTACCGAGCGTCGACAAAAACTTCAGTAGCGCCCCTGGGTATTCCGGAAACTCAAAACTGTAGAGGCGCTCCTTGAGCGGTTTCGACGGCTTGCCGCCAATCATGTAGCGCACATGCAGTTTGGCCATCTCGTCGTCGGAGAGATCCACCACCGGATAGCCCCCTTCGCGCAGATCGGCAATGATGTGGTCGAGTTCCTCTTGGCCGCCTTGCAGACGCACACCAACAAAAATATTGGCCAAGGTGTCGTCGTTGTAGCGGTAGTTAAACTCGGTCACGGCACGACCGCCGATCAGGTTGCAAAACTCAAAAAACGCGCCTTGTCGCTCAGGTATGGTTACCGCGAGCAAGCCTTCTCGTTTTTCGCCCAGCTCACAGCGCTCAGAGACGTAACGCAAACCGTGGAAGTTGGTGTTGGCGCCAGAGAGCACAGTGCCGAGGTTTTGGTCGCGCAGCTGATGCTTTTCCGCGTACTTTTTCAGACCGGCCAACGCCAGTGCCCCAGAAGGCTCGGCAATGGCGCGCGTGTCTTCAAAAATGTCTTTGACTGCGGCGCAGATCTCATCACTGGATACACTGATGTGACCATCAATGTACTTTTGGCACAGACGGAAGGTCTCATCACCAATGCGTTTGACCGCGACGCCATCGGCAAACATGCTGACTTGGTCAAGCACCACAGGCTCGCCGGCGTCTAACGCGGCTTTTAAGCAGGCCGAATCTTCCGGCTCCACCGCGATCACTTTGACTTCCGGCATCAACTGCTTCACTAATACCGCCACACCGGCCGCTAAACCGCCACCGCCGACAGGAACGAAGATGTAGTTGAGGTGGCCATTTTGCTGCAACATCTCCATCCCGATCGTCCCTTGCCCTGCGATCACCAATGGGTGATCAAAAGGCGGCACAAAGGTATAGCCATGTTCGGCGGCCAGTAACTCCGCTTGGGCTTTCGCTTCATCGAAATTACTCCCGTGCAGCACCACTTCGCCGCCAAAACCGCGCACGGCCTCGACTTTGATGTCCGGTGTGGTTTTGGGCATCACTATGATGGTTTTAATGCCCAGTTTGGTGCCCGAAAGCGCCATCCCTTGGGCATGGTTGCCCGCCGAGGCGGCAATCACACCGGCGGATTTTTGCGCCTGAGTCAGGCTAGAGACCATAGTATAAGCGCCGCGAAGCTTGAACGAGTGGACCGGCTGGCGATCCTCTCGTTTGAGCTGCACATGGTTATGGATGCGCGCGGATAGGCGCGGCATCGCTTGCAGCGGCGTTACTGTGGCCACTTCATACACTGGGGCTCGCAGGATCTGGCGCAGATAATCGGCGCCAGAGGGCTGAGGCTTTTTGGTCGTTTTTTTCTCGCTAGTGGCCGTGTCAGTCATGGTTTAGCCCTCGAGTTTGGACTTATCACGCACCGCGCCTTTGTCTGCGCTGGTGGCCATGCTGGCGTAGGCTTTCAGAGCAAAAGAGACCTCACGCTCGCGAGAAACCGGTTTCCAGCCAAGCTTGTCTTGCTCTGCGCGGCGAGTTGCCAGCTCTTCCTCAGATACCTCAAGCGAGATGGTGCGGTTTGGAATGTCGATCGCAATCAAATCACCCGGTTTCACCAGGCCAATCGCGCCGCCATTGGCCGCCTCTGGAGAGGCGTGACCGATAGAGAGACCCGAAGTACCGCCAGAGAAGCGGCCATCGGTAAGCAGAGCACACTCTTTACCAAGCCCCATAGATTTCAAGTAGGTGGTAGGGTAGAGCATCTCTTGCATGCCCGGGCCGCCTTTCGGGCCTTCATAGCGGATGACGACCACATCGCCCGCTTTGACTTTGCCACCGAGAATACCTTCGACGGCATCTTCTTGGCTTTCAAAGACCACCGCAGGGCCAGTGAACTTGAGAATGCTCTCGTCCACCCCAGCGGTTTTAACGATACAACCATCAAGTGCGATGTTGCCTTTTAGCACCGCAAGGCCGCCTTCTTGGCTAAAGGCGTTGTCTTTGGCGCGAATACAGCCAGAGACGCGATCGTCATCGAGTCGATCCCAGCGGCAGTCTTGAGAGAAGGCTTTGGTAGTGCGAATGCCGGCTGGTCCTGCGCGGAAAAAGGTCAACACCTCTGGGTCTTCGGTCTGCATGATGTCGTATTGCGCCAACTGCTCTTTCATCGATAGGCCCAGTACGGTGCGGGCATCATTGTGCAGCAAGCCGGCGCGGTCAAGTTCACCCAAAATCGCCATGACGCCGCCCGCACGGTGGACATCTTCCATGTGGTATTTTTGCGTCGACGGCGCCACCTTACATAGGTGAGGCACTTGGCGTGACAGACGGTCGATGTCTTCCATATCAAAGTCCACTTCACCCTCTTGCGCCGCCGCAAGCAGGTGCAAAATGGTGTTGGTGGAGCCGCCCATGGCGATGTCGAGCGCCATGGCGTTTTCAAACGCGTCAAAGGTGGCAATGTTGCGCGGCAGGGCAGATTCGTCCTCTTGCTCGTAGTAGCGGCGAGTCAGCTCGACAATGCGCTTACCGGCATTGATAAACAGCGCCTCACGATCGGCGTGTGTAGCCAGCATCGAACCGTTACCCGGCTGAGAAAGACCGAGGGCTTCGGTGAGACAGTTCATCGAGTTGGCGGTAAACATGCCTGAGCACGAACCACAGGTTGGGCAGGCGCTGCGCTCAATCTGCTCACTTTGCTCGTCGGAGACTTTAGGGTCAGCGCCTTGGATCATCGCGTCAACCAAGTCGAGCTTGATCAGTTGATCAGACAGCTTGGTTTTGCCCGCTTCCATTGGTCCGCCCGAGACGAAAATCACCGGAATATTGAGGCGCATTGAGGCCATCAGCATTCCCGGTGTGATTTTGTCACAGTTGGAGATACACACCATGGCATCCGCGCAGTGGGCGTTGACCATGTACTCCACCGAGTCGGCGATCAGCTCACGAGAAGGCAGCGAGTAGAGCATGCCGCCGTGACCCATCGCAATGCCATCATCGACCGCGATGGTGTTGAATTCTTTGGCAATACCGCCTGCTTTCTCAATTTCGCGAGCTACCAGTTGGCCCATGTCTTTGAGGTGAACGTGACCGGGAACAAACTGAGTGAACGAGTTCACTACCGCGATGATCGGTTTACCGAAATCTTCATCTTTTACCCCAGTTGCGCGCCAAAGTGCACGAGCACCGGCCATGTTACGTCCATGAGTGGTGGTGGCGGATCTGTATTTAGGCATTTTGCATACTTCCTTATTTTGCTGCGTCTGCGGGGTAAACGTAATCTAACCAGCCCCACTTATCTTCAGTGGTGCCGTTGAATAGGCCAAAGTAGGCCGTTTGAAGGGCTTGAGTGATAGGGCCTCGGCGGCCACAGCCCACTTCGATTTTATCAATGGTTGCGACGGGAACGACTTCCGCCGCGGTGCCGGTCATAAAGACTTCATCGGCAAGGTAGAGCGCTTCACGCGCAATGTTGGCTTCGCGGACTTCATAACCCATGTCACGCGCGAGCGTCATGATCGAATCACGGGTAATGCCAGGCAAAATCGCACTGGTGGCGGGTGGAGTGGTGATCACGCCATTTTTGATGACGAAAATGTTCTCACCGGCCCCTTCAGACAGGTAGCCATCAACGCTCAACGCGATCCCTTCATCGTAGCCGTGACGACGGGCTTCACCGCCAACCAGCAAGGAAGATAGGTAGTTACCGCCCGCTTTTGCTGCGGTTGGAATGGTGTTCGGTGCGGCGCGATTCCAACTGGAAATCATGGCATCAACGCCTTTCTCTAGTGCTTCTTCACCTAGGTAAGAGCCCCAAGGGAAGGCGGCGATGATGAGATCCATTTCGGTATCCGCGGGCGGGCAAACGCCCAAGCCGACGTTGCCGACAAAACCGAGCGGACGGATATAAGCGTTATCAAGCTTATTTTGGCGCAGGGTTTCGCGGGTCGCTTCCATGATCTCATCGATGCTGTAAGGAATTGGGAAACGGTAAATTTTGGCGGAGTCTTTGAGACGCTGCGCGTGTTCGCGGTGACGGAAAACAATCGGCCCTTTAGGCGTGTTGTAGCAGCGCACGCCTTCAAACACGGAGGTGCCATAGTGCATCGCATGGGTCAGCACGTGCACATTGGCCTCGGCCCAAGGGACCATCTCGCCGTTGAACCAGATGTAGTCTGCGGTTTTTGTTGCCATGATTGCCTTCCTTATGCGCAAATTTGTTGTTGTAGGTTATTGTTTGGCAATGCGTCATTCGCAATTTGCGTCACTTCGACACTGCGCACGTCCCACAGTTTTTCAATCTGATTGGTGAGAAATGAAATGGGGCGATCGCTGTCGACGATGATCTCTACGCTGGCGATTTTGCTGGAGTGGTTTTGCGTACCGGCCACCTGTTTGACGACAAAGCCACGATGACGAACCACGCGAAGGACGCGCTCAAGCAGTACCGGTTTATCATCGGCTTTAATATCAATTAAGTATCTTTCCATGTTAAGTGTTCTCCAGCATATCGTTGTTGGACGCGCCCGGTGGAACCAGCGGCCACACGTTTTCTTCTTCATCGATAAGGACATGCAGTAAGTACGACGTCTCGCTTTCAAGCATCTCTTTTAGCGCAGGGCCGACTTCTTCTTTGCGGCTGATGGTTTTACCCGGAATGTCGAACGCTTTCGCCAACATAACAAAATCAGGGTTGTCATCCAGAATGGTTTCACTGTGGCGGCCATCAAAGAACAGCGATTGCCATTGACGCACCATGCCGAGGCGTTGGTTGTTGAGCAGCACAATTTTCACCGGGATCTGACGACGCTTTAACGTGCCCAGTTCCTGAATGTTCATCATAAATGAGCCATCACCGGTGACCAGAATCGATTGATCGCCCGGTCTGGCAACGGCGGCGCCCATGGCTGCCGGTAAGCCAAAGCCCATAGTGCCAAGACCGGCTGAGGTGATGAAGTTTTGCGGCTCGCGCGGCTGGATGTGTTGCGCCGCCCACATTTGATGCTGGCCAACATCGGTCGAGACGATGCTGCTGTCAGGCATCATATCCGACAAGGTTTTCAATAAGCCCGGCGCGTAAATCAATGAACCTGGATGGTCATAGCGCCACTTAAAGCCACTGCGTAAGCTCTCGCTGTGTTTCACCCACGGTGTAATGTCTTGAGACAATTCGAGCTGAGAGAGCGCAACGCCAATTTCACTGCGAACAGGCGCATTGGCTTGGCGTAGCTTGTGGATTTCGGCGGCGTCGATATCGATATGAATCACTTTGGCGTTGGGCGCAAAGGTATCGAGTTTGCCGGTCACGCGGTCATCAAAACGGGCGCCGACGGCAATCAACAAATCACACTCTTGCACAATCAAGTTGGCGGCTTTGGTGCCGTGCATGCCAAGCATGCCTAAGTAGTGTGGGTCATGACGTTCAATTGTCCCTAAGCCTTTAAGTGTGCTGACCGATGGCATCGGGTTGAGGCGCAAAAATTCGCGCACGGCACCCGTGGCATGGCCAAGTTGCACACCACCACCGACGTATAATACGGGGCGGGCACTGTGTGACAGCAGATCTTGTGCTTTGGCAATCTCATCAGCGCTGGCGCGTGGCATGGCAGGTGGAGTGAAAGAAGAAAGAACAGAAACCGGCGCGTTGGCCAGTTGGACATCTTTGGCAATATCGACAATCACAGGGCCCGGGCGGCCGGTTTTAGCGACTTCAAATGCCTCGGATAAGGTCGGTGCCAGTTCGTTGATGTCGGTCACTAGGTAGCTGTGCTTGGTACACGACAGCGACATGCCAATCACATCCATCTCTTGGAACGCGTCGGTGCCGATGTGTGAACTGGCGACCTGTCCGGTGATCGCCACCAGTGGAATGGAGTCCATAAAGGCATCGGCAAGGCCAGTGACCAAGTTGGTGGCTCCCGGTCCTGAGGTTGCCATACAGACGGCCACTTCTTGAGTGGCTCGTGCCATTCCAATGGCGGCCATTGCGGCGCCTTGCTCGTGTCGACACAAAATGTGCTCAACACCGCCATCATAAAGGGCATCGTAAATTGGCATGATGGCCCCGCCGGGGTACCCAAAGACGGTTTGGATGCCTTGCTGTTTTAATGCGGCTACGACTAACTCTGCACCAGTCATCAAAGGCCTCCTTGTGTCTTGTGACTGCGACCTTGTGTCTTGTGACAGCGAGTAGCTTGGCAGTCTTGTTGTGTTGCTTTGCACGTCATGTGCGCTCCCATTCTTCCTGCAGTTCTTAATGATGAACTGTCTAACGCTTAAAATTCTGCCATCCCATAGGTTGAAAAAAACCCCCGGACTTTTCAGTGCGGGGGTTTTTTAGAATCTGTGGTTATTTTTCGCCCACCATCCCCCGCGCGGAATCAATAATGACCACGATAATCAGGGCTAGCAGTGAAGTGAAGCGGGCGTTGAAATTCATATTTAATTATTTACTTTGATGTTGTGTCGCCATTCGTACCAATCGCGCATTTCACTGGTTCTGCTGTTTGTGCAGTTTTGGTTACGTGCGTCGGCTTAATTTCGTACGAAATTGATTGCGTCACTAGTGGTAACATAGAATTCCGTTACATGACAAGCAAAAAGTCATTCTTTTTTCACATTCCCGTTGCTTCTCTACACGCTATATAACATCACGCCTAGTCAATTCAATCAGAGAGTACACATGAGTTTAGCCGTGATTCATAGCCGCGCATCGGTGGGGGTCGAAGCTCCGCCGGTGACGGTGGAAGTCCATATCAGCAATGGGATGCCCGGGTTTACCCTAGTGGGGCTGCCGGAAACCACCGTCAAAGAGTCACGAGATAGAGTGCGCAGCGCCATCATCAACTCTCGGTTTGAATTTCCTGCCAAGCGAATTACCGTCAACCTCGCGCCTGCCGATCTGCCTAAAGAGGGCGGCCGCTTTGATTTGCCGATCGCGCTTGGGATATTGGCGGCCTCAGACCAGATCCCACTCTCGGCGATGAGCGATAAAGAGTACATCGGCGAACTGGCTCTGTCGGGCAAAATTCGCCGCGTGAAAGGGGTGTTGCCCGCCGCGCTTGCTGCCAGCCGAGCCCAGCGCTGCTTGGTGGTGCCTAAGCAGAACGGCGATCAAGCGGCGCTAGTAGGCGCCGCGGTGCACAAGTCGGCCAGCAGCTTGTTAGAGGTGTGCGCGGATGTGTGCGGACAACAGAGCTTGAATCTGTTTCAAAGTGCGCCAGAGCCCACCAAGCCGCTGCGCACGACCCGCTGTTTGCAAGACATTATTGGTCAGCAACAAGGCAAGCGCGCATTGGAAATTGCCGCAGCAGGCAACCATAACTTGTTGTTTTTGGGCCCGCCCGGTACGGGTAAAACCATGCTTGCGTCGCGTCTGTGCGATTTACTGCCAGAGATGACCGAAGCCGAAGCGATGGAAACCGCCTCCGTCACTTCGCTGACTCAGCAAGAAATCAACGCCCACAACTGGAAACAGCGCCCCTTTCGCGCGCCGCATCACTCCAGCTCTATGGCGGCCTTGGTGGGCGGGGGGAGCTTGCCAAGACCGGGTGAAATTTCGCTTGCACACAATGGCTTACTCTTCTTGGACGAGATGCCCGAGTTCGAGAGAAAAGTGCTCGATTCACTGCGCGAGCCACTCGAATCCGGGGAGATCATTATCTCCAGAGCGCAAGGTAAGACGCGCTTTCCCGCTCGCTTTCAATTGGTGGGTGCGCTGAATCCGAGTCCGACCGGCTACTATGAGGGCAACCAAACTCGCGTTAATCCTCAGACCATTTTGCGCTATTTGAGCCGTTTGTCTGGACCTTTGCTGGATAGATTTGATATGTCGATAGAGATCCCCGCATTGCCTAAAGGCACCTTGTCTGAAGGGGGCGATCGCGGTGAGCCTACCGAGCAGGTCAGGCTGCGCGTTGAGCAGGCAAGAGAGACCATGTTGGCGCGCAGTGAGTGTGTCAACGCGCTGCTAGGCAGTCGCGATATTGAGGCGTTTTGCCCACTCAAGAAAGCCGATGCAGAGTTTTTGGAAACGGCGCTGCACCGATTGGGGCTGTCGATTCGTGCCTATCACCGCATCATCAAAGTGGCACGCACCATCGCCGATTTGGATGGCGCAAAGGACATAGAGCGACCTCATTTGGCCGAGGCGCTCGGTTATCGCGCGATGGATCGCTTGCTCAAGCAGTTGACTGCGCAGGCGGTGTGATGCACCAAGCTGAGGGCCAACGAACGCCGCAAGCCCTGTGGGGCAGGTTAGAACTGAAAGCTTAAACCCAAAGAGAACAGCGCTTGTTTTTCGTCAAAAAAGTCGAGGTTGGCGTCGGTTTCATTGTACCCGGCGAAGGAGACCAAGGATAAATTTGGCCAGCCGAGAAACTGTTGCAGCTCATAAGCGGCAAACACACTGAGTTTGTCTTCACTGCGAGTTTGACCATACAGAGGGTGAATGGCGTCATAGTCGCGGCTGCGATAGCCCGCGGTGAGCACTAGCTGATGACGGGCAATACGCTGAAAGAGGGAGATCTCTCCGCCCCAAGAGCGAAATGAGTTGGCGGCCCCTTCGGCATCACTGCGCGTGTAGATGATCGCAGGCACCACAAAGGCGGCGCGACTGAACGGCACGCGCACACTGCCTTTGAGGTAGTAGTTGTCGCTGTCACGGCGCAGGGCTAAGGCATTGTCTGGCGTGAGTTGTGTCAGTCCTGAACGTTCGTCATCGACCTTTTTTTTGCCGTAAGCGCTATCAAGGTTGATGCCTGTGCCGAGAATATTGCCCAGCTTGAGTCGATACGCGTCGCCTTTTTCATCGGTGGTGGCGCGCGCTACGCCGACAAGATACGGGTCTTGCCACACTTCGCCAGACATCACCGTTGGCAAATAGGAGACATCCACCGTGGTGCCATACGCTAAACGCTGTTTATAGCCGAGCTCAAGTGCGAGGGTGCCGATGGCAATGTCATCGCGCGAGGTACCGGCATAGAGTTGTTTGTCGCCTTTTGAGCCAAAGGTATAGCGAAGGTTGCCAAGCGGCGCAGGGATCACACTGCTGTCGCTGGTGCCACTTTGATCGATGCTGTTGATGACCTCATCACCTGACGTGTTGAAGTTGGAGGTGGAGGAGAGATAGAGCGCATTGAGCGAAATCTCGCCACTGAGCCCAGGGCGACCGTTCGGATTAGCAGCGGCGCTTGCAGAACATAACGAGGTGGCGATAAGTGATAAAACCGGTATTGCAAAGCGAACATCCATTTTCGTCTCCTAAAACTCCAGTGCGTGGCGTGGCCAACTACTCAGACCATCGCCTTAACGATTCCAATGTGGTCAAGGACTTGTATAATTGCACGCGCTTTTTTAAAACCCAAGTTATCTTGACCACACGACAAGATTATTACGCAACATACATCGTAAACTACTCATTGGATCTCACTATTTCACTATGTTGGCCTATTTATTACTGGTAATGAACGTGTTGCTGGTGGCGCTCAATTCTGCTGTCTGCTCTCTGCTCATTTGTCTCATTGCGCTGTTGAAGTTGCTGTTACCAACGCCCGAGCTGAAAGCGAAGGGGACGGCATTGGCCAATCGGGTGATGTGGTTGTGGGCGACGGTCAACACCGCGATTTTGAGCCTCTCAAACCGTGTGGAGTGGGATGTACAAGGGGCAGATGCGCTGAAGCGCGATGGTTGGTATCTGATGATCAGCAATCATCTAAGTTGGACCGACATTGTGGTGCTCTGCTCGGTGTTTAAAGACAAAATCCCGATGCCGAAGTTTTTCCTCAAGCAGCAACTGCTCTATGTGCCGTTTATTGGCATGGCGTGCTGGGCGCTGGACATGCCATTTATGCGCCGTTATTCGCGCGAATACCTGCTGCGTCATCCTGAAAAACGGGGACAAGACTTGGCAACCACACGTCGCTCGTGCGCCAAATTCAAACATAGCCCGACCACAGTGGTGAACTACGTGGAAGGCACCCGTATCACGCCAGAGAAATTGCGTCGCAGCAAAGCCGGTTATGAGTATCTGCTGCAACCGAAATCCGGTGGTATAGCCTATACCTTAGCGGCGATGGGCGAGCAGTTTGATAATATCCTAGACGTAACGCTCGCGTACCCGAATAACCCAGATAAACCGTTTCGCGATGTGTTGATGGGCAAAATGACCAAGATCGTAGTTCGCGTGCACGTGTTGCCGGTGGATGAGAAGGTGCTGGGTGACTATTTCAATGATAAGCCCTATAAACGCCAGTTTCAGCAGTGGCTCGGTGAGGTTTGGCAGAGGAAAGATGCGCAGCTCAAAGCAATCCATGAGCCGCCATCATCAAACCCACCGCCATCAAAACAGTGACCCATCAAAAAAGGAGCCGAGGCTCCTTTTTTCGTTTGACGATAGTGACTGTCTTATTGAGTCAGCAGGTAGTTCACCAAGTCAAAGTATTGCTCTAGGGTAAAACCGCGTGGTGGCTGAACCAAGTAACGGTTGTTGACCACGATAGAAGGCACACCCGTTAGGCCGCTGTCTTTGAACTGCTTGTCAAAGCGGCGCACCATAGAGTCCACCGCAAAACCATTGAAGTTCGAGTCGAATTTTTTGCCATCGATGCCTTCGTCAGTGAAGATTTGGCGCAGCTCTTCGTCACTCTTCGGTGCTTTACCCAAGTTGTGGATACGGTTAAACATCACCGGCACCATTTGATCTTCCACGCCAAGCGACACCATAGTCGCGTATGCTTTGCTCATGGAAAGGCCCATGTTGCCACCCATGAACGAGACGTGATTTTTCTGCAACTTCACCCCTTCAGGTAGCTGAGCTTTGAGCTGGACAATCACAGGCTCCATCGAGTTACAGTGTGGGCAGTAGAAAGAGAAAAACTCCGTCACCACAGGCTTGCTTGACGGTTCCATGTTCAGCACTTTGTAGTGCTCACCTTCGTTGTACTGAGCCGCGTGTGCCGAAACACTGAGGAATAGGGCGGCGACAAGTGCAAACAGTTTTTTCATAATGACTCCATTTTAAAAGGCTTTTTTACCACTGTGGCATTAATGACAAGGGGGGCTCGCTCAGTGCGGATATCTGCTCTTTGAACCCGAGTACCTGATTTTCCCAATATTTTGCGTCGTTAAACCAAGGAAAGGCGAGTGGGAACGCAGGATCTTGCCACCGTTTTGCTAACCATGCCATGTAGTGCACCATACGTAGACCGCGCAGCGGCTCGATTAGTTTCAATTCGTTAACATTAAAATCATGAAACTCTTGGTACGCTTCGAGGATAATATCAAGCTGCATCAGTTTGTCACTACGTTCGCCACTGAGCAGCATCCAAAGATCTTGAACACTTGGTCCATTGCGCGCGTCATCGAGGTCGACAAACATCGGACCATCACGCCACAAAATATTGCCTGGATGACAGTCACCAT
Source organism: Vibrio sp. R15-SG3-ISO1A (assembly GCF_059833955.1). Taxonomy (NCBI): domain Bacteria; kingdom Pseudomonadati; phylum Pseudomonadota; class Gammaproteobacteria; order Vibrionales; family Vibrionaceae; genus Vibrio; species Vibrio sp. R15-SG3-ISO1A. The sequence goes on along the minus strand of NZ_JCBDGH010000063.1, from coordinate 21,103 downwards.
GCAGCCTGATCGGCGTATAGCTGTTGTCCCACTGTGCTTCGAGTGAGGCGATCAGCAGGTCGAGATCGTTGAAAAAGGCGCTTTGCAGATGAAGAGGAATAAAGTCGGAATTTTGCAGCAGCGCTCTCGGTTGGTAGAGGTATTCTTCAAGGCTCATGCTGGGGCGATGAACAAACGCTTGTTTGGCTCCGATACTGTGAATACGCCCTAAATAGCGACCGACGCCCTCGAGCTGCTCTACATTATCCACTTCAAATTGGCGGCCGCCCACGCTGGCAAACAGCGCAAAGCGATAGCCTTGGTAGTGATGCAGCGTGGCACCATTGATGGCCAGTGGCGGCGCGACGGGGATCTCCGCTTCGACCATCTCTTGGGTGAAATCGTGCTCTTCCTGAATTTGTTCGGCGCTCCAGCGCTCAGGACGATAGAACTTGACCACATAACGTTGGCGCTCTTCATCGCTAAATTGATACACGCGGTTTTCATAGCTATTGAGTGGCAAAAAGCCGGATTCAGCGCGAATGCCGATGCTCTCTAGAGCGTACCACATAAAATCCGGGGTAAGGGCATCAAAGTTAAAGGCGTGTGTTGAGGGAATCTTTTGTGTCATAGCCGGTTTCTTGTGACTGAGAAAAAGAACCATGCATGACGCGAGCATGGTCGTGAGGGGCAAAAAGGGCTCATCATGAGCCCTTCACCCTAGATCGTCGCCTCTCGACGCATTTTTATCAAGGTGATTGAATTGACCTTATCTCGCTAAACGATGGTCACAGCTTCTTGATAAAGCGACTTTCCACTTGGGTGGTAAAGTCTTGGCTGTCGGACAGTATAAACTGGATTGTCGCGACAGGTGAGCTGAGATTGTCCGGGTCAACACCCAAGCTCATTGGCAAGTTGAGGACTTCCCCAGGCGCCACTTGTACTGTCTGTTTACCGTACCAAGTGACATCACTCAGCCCTTCAACAGAGAGCTGATACGCCTGACGTTGCTGGGTTTTATTGATGATCTTCAACGTGTAGGTATTTTCAATTTCCCCAGAGCCGTTGACTCTAAACAGCTGATTACGGTCACGCAGCACGCTCAGCCCTGCGGGGTCAACGCTGGCGACTTGAACGAAGAACAGGCCAATCATCACCAATAGTACTGCGCCGTAGCCGAGCAGTTTTGGCCTCATCACCTTTGTGTGCTTGCCGGAGAGACGGTGCTCGGTGGTGTAACTGATGAGTCCTTTGTCGTAGCCCATCCGCTCCATGGTGTGATCGCACGCATCGATACAAGCGCCGCAGTTGATGCACTCATATTGCAAACCATCACGAATATCGATGCCAGTCGGGCACACTTGCACGCAAAGATCGCAATCGATGCAATCGCCTAAACCGAGCTGTTTGGGATCGGCTTTGCGCGAGCGCGGGCCGCGCTGCTCACCGCGTGCACTGTCATAACCGACGATAAAGGTGTCTTTGTCGAACATTGCCGATTGGAAACGTGCATACGGGCACATGTGAATACACATGATCGAGCGCATCCACCCGGCATTGCCGTAGGTACAGCCGGCGAAAAACAGCACCCAAAACACCGGCCAAAATGACGCGTTGAGGGTAAAAAACTCGACCACTAAGGATTTCACTGGCACAAAATAGCCAACGAAGGTAAAGCCCGTGGCTAACGCAATGGCCAGCCACGCCATGTGCTTGAGGGTTTTTCGCCACGCGAGTGAGGCGGTCAAGCGGCCAGAGTCTTGTTTGCGGCGTTTATTTGCGCTGCCCTCTAGTTTCTCTTCAAACCAGATGTACATAAAGGTCCACACGGTTTGCGGGCAGAGGTAGCCACACCAGACACGGCCTAAAAACGTGGTGATAAAAAACAGCGCAAAGGCCGCAATCACGAACAGCAACGCGAGCAAGGTGAGATCTTGCGGATAGAGTGTGGTACTAAAAAAGTTAAATTGTTGCTGACCGATGTCGAGCAAAATCGCCTGACGATCGCCGTAAGGGATCCAGGGGATAAGCGTAAACAGCAACAATAGAAACCAGCCACCATAGCGGCGCAGCCTTTGGAAGGTGCCTTTGCTTTCTCTGACGTAGATGCGATTGCTTGGGTTAAATCTGTCGCCGTTGTTTTTGTGAGTTTTGGGATTGAAGGTTTTCGGAGTCACGTCTTTGACATCGATCTTATCTTGACTCATGGTGCTTCCTTATAGGCTAAAGCAAGGGTGTGTTGCCCTTGTTGCGTCCGACTTTGCTCTGGTCTCCTGTCAACTTGGCCCAGTGCGGCGCAGCCGAGTTCAAGTTGTTTGGAGATCTTGTGATCTGTTTTTTATTGTTAGCTGGCGATTATATACGCAATAGGAATGGGTTTTCTTTAAGACTATCAAGCTTTAACCACAAATTAGCCCAAACGCTATAACCATAATGACTAATAACACGTGCTACTAGATGGTTTAGCGATAAAAAAGCGACCCTAAGGTCGCCATATCTGATCCGTGACGCAATGTGTCGCTCAATCAATTAAACCGCGCGCACGCAAAATCGCGGTTTTAAAGTCATCTTCTTGATCTTTTTTGAGCCCGGGAATCATCTCGTCTTTTGCGCTATTGCGCATTTTTAGATGATAGATAAGTACATCATCGGTCAGCTCTTCAAGTTTGCCTTGATACCCCGCCTCTTGGCTGAGTTTGACGATAAACGCCAGTAAGTTCATCTCTTGGTCTTTTTGCCATTCTGGCTCAAGCAGTTCCAATAACTCTTCAATACGGTGACACTTCATGCTGTTCTCCACAATTTTTATAATGTTTTGCCTTAAGGTAGCAAAAGGGACGTGCAGAGAGCAACGCGAATCGTGCCGTGCTTATCGACAATGGGGCGTAATCAGGGGGCAAAAAAAAGCGCAGACGAAGCTGCGCTTTTCATTATGCTGCTTTTACCGCTTTTGATGGGGCAGACATCAAAAGAGTTGTCTGTTCCACTAACGTCATCGCAGGGTTGACTTTTTTTGCCGTTGGAGCAGACGCAAATCCACTACGACGACGCATCGCACTACGGTTTGTGTGCGAAAACCTGACTGCTGCTGGGCGCATCGATGTACCTAACTGTCAGGCATCTCCATTGCCAATTTAATGGCCTGTATTAACTATGAGTTGAGCTTCAACGTCACCTTGATGCTGCTGAAGGTTGGCTCTTCTGGCTTTCGCCAATCCAAATAATTAACCAGGATTGTTGATATGCATGCATATCAATCGTTAGAGTAGCACTAAGGGTAGAATTGGTCGATAACTAATCGATCACTGTTTTTCATTCTCTATTATTCTGTGAGTAGACAGAGACTTTGGCGAGATAAAGCGCGCTATAGTGAGGGTCTGCTTGGTGGTTTCACCCATAAGGGAGGTGTGTATGTCGTTTTTCAAGAAAACCCTCGCGAGCTTTGGTATTGGAAGTGCCAAAGTGGATTCAGTGCTGCGCCAAGAGGTGTTATACCCGGGGCAGAAGGTGAACGTCACCATTCATGTCTATGGCGGTTCGAGTGCGCAAGAGATAGACAACATCGAACTCAAACTCTACTGCCGTTACATCAAAGAAGTGCCGGACAATCACCATAAAAGTGATCACAACGCCGGTCGAATGCGCCGCGTGCCCACCAGTTATACACTGGCGACGTGGACGCTGCCCTACGCGTTCATCATTGAGCCTGGTGAGACGCGCGATTTCGAAGTGGAGTTGGATGTGCCGTGGAATACGCCGGTCACCATTGGTGATTCCAAGGTGTGGCTTGAGACTGGCCTCGACATTGCGATGGCCAAAGATCCGACCGACAAAGACATTTTGACGGTGCGCCCTGATCCTCTGCTTGATGGCATCTTTACTGCGTTAGAAGCGCAGGGGCTGCGTATTCGCCAGGTGGAGTGTGAAGCGGTGGATGGCTTTGCTCTGCCTTTTGTGCAGGAGTTTGAGTTTGTGCCGACTACAGGGCCGTTTCATGGTCGTTGGCGAGAGTTAGAAGTGGTGGCGTATCGCAGTGAAGACGAACTGCAAATGTGGTTTGAAATTGATCGTCATCGTGAAGGGGCAAAAGGAATGCTCGCGAGCCTGCTGGGTATGGGGCAGTTGAAACGCCAGCTTTCTATTCCGCTCAGTACCCCCGCAGAAGAGGCCGGCGAGCAGGTACTGAACTACCTCGATGCGCATTCTTGAGGCTCATATTTGTGCTTGGGCGCGAAATCGACAGTGAGCCGCATCAGCAACCTTATCTAATTTAAGCTTACACTTGTAAGCTGAGCGTGGCATACTCTGGAGTGTTTATTCTAATGCTCCAGAGTGATGCTTATGTCGACGCTTTTATCCTCTTACAGCCGCGAAGAAGAGCGAGCCAATATGCTCAGCCACGGTCTGGGTTTATTGCTCAGTGTGGTCGGGCTGGTGGCCTTGCTGCTGCGCGCCTTCGAGCAGCAGGCGGATGCCTTATCTTGGGTCAGCTATAGCCTGTACGGCGCCAGCATGATACTGCTGTTTTTGGCGTCGACCCTCTATCATGCTATTGATGTGCCGCGAGCCAAACGGGCACTGAAAACCTTCGATCACTGCGCTATTTACTTGCTGATTGCCGGCAGTTACACGCCATTTTTATTGATTGCGCTCAGAACGCCGCTCGCGATCGGTTTGATGGTGGTGATCTGGCTGATTGCCTTGGTGGGGATCGTGATGAAAGTGGCGTTCGTTTATCGCTTCAAACGCCTCTCACTGGTGACCTACTTATTGATGGGGTGGCTGTCGCTGGTGGTGATTTATCAACTGGCGATGACCTTACCTCTGGAAAGCTTGATGCTGCTGGCGATTGGCGGCGTGGTCTACTCTCTGGGCGTGGTGTTTTATGTCGCGAAACGTATTCCCTACAACCACGCCATTTGGCATCTGTTTGTTTTGGCGGGTTGCGCCTGTCACTTCTTTGCCATCTATCAGCTGCCTGTCCGATAAGCCCACAGAAGTGGGTGGAGTGCCTATCGGCGCCAAAAGGCGGGGAAGAACAACACAAGCAAGGTGAGAATTTCTAGTCGCCCCATCAGCATCCCAAAACTGAGTAACCACTTGGCGGTGTCGGGCAGGGGAGCGAAATTGCCGGTGGGGCCGATGACACTGCCCATGCCCGGGCCGACGTTGGCGACTGCGGTAATCGCACCAGAAATGCTGGTGATAGGGTCAAGGCCGAGTGCACTCAAGCAACCTGCAATGAAAATAATGGTGATGAAGAACATCAAACCAAACGCCACCACTGAGCGCACAATATCATCGTTGACTGGGCGCTGATTGTAGCGCTGGACGAAGACCCCAGATGGGTGAATCAGTTTCATCATCTGCTTATTGAGCAGCGTAATGGCGATTTGAAAACGGAAGATCTTGATGCCGCCAGAGGTGGAACCCGAGCAGGCGCCCGCCATCATTAAGAAGGCAAACAAGGTGGTCGGCAGCGCGCCCCAGGCGGTGAAATCTTCTAAGCCGAACCCGGTGGTGGTGACCACCGAGACGATGTTAAACATGGAGACTCGCAGCGCATCCGCCACCGCGTAGCCATCACGCACCACCAACCAACTGGCAATGATCACGCTGCTGGCGAGAAACAAAAGGGTGAAACCGCGCACTTGCGCGTCACTGGCGAGCTCATTCAAACGGCGTTTGCGCAGCGCGGAGACAAAAAGCAAAAACGGTAACCCGCCCAAGAACATAAAGAGTGTGCCCACCCAATGCGCGCCGTGGGAGAAATGGTTCATCGAACCGTCAGAGGTCGAGTAGCCGCCCGTGGACAAGGTGGTAAAGGCATGGTTGATCCCTTCAAATAGCGTCATGCCCGTCATCAAGTAGCCGAGCAGGCAAAGGGCGGTGAGGGTCAGATAGACGATGACGATGTTTTTCGCCACGGTTTTGGCGCGCGGGCTGCTTTTGTCTGACCAATCAGAGGATTCGGTATGAAACAGTTTCATGCCGCCGACATTGAGCATCGGCAAGACGGCGACCGCCATAACAATAAAGCCAATGCCGCCAAGCCACTGCAAAATCGAGCGCCACAATAAGATGCTCGGCGCCATCTCATCGAGCCCGCTGAGGACCGTTGAACCTGTGGTGGTGATGCCCGACATGGTTTCAAAATAGGCGTCGGTGAAGCTGATGTGATTGATGAACACAAACGGCAGCGCGGCAAATGCGCTAGCAATCGTCCACACCAAACTGGTGATGAGGAACATGTCTCGCACGCTCAGGCGAAAGTGCCGAGTTCGGCCAATCGTCAAGCAGACAAAGGCGACCAAGTGGGTGATCAGCACCGCTTGACCAAATTCCAAAAAGCCTGCGGTGCCGGTGACAAACGCCACCAGCGTCGGCACGTACATAAACAGCGCTAGCTTAGAGAGCACGAGGCCAATGACGAATAGAACCGGGCGAAAATTCACCATAAGGTCGTCCCCTTACAGGAAGAACGGACTCGGTTGGAAGAGGGTTTCCACGTCAGGGATGTATTTCTTATCGACAAGGAACATCACCACGTGGTCATCTTGTTCAATCACGGTTCTGTCGTGTGCAATAAGCACTTCTTCACCGCGAACAATGGCACCAATGGTGGTACCTGGAGGCAGTTTGATTTCACCAATCGCGCGGCCGACGACTTTCGAGGTCGATTCGTCACCGTGTGCCACCGCTTCAATCGCTTCTGCCGCGCCACGGCGTAATGAAGAGACGTTAACAATGTCAGCACGGCGCACGTGCGTCAGCAGCGCAGAAATCGTCGCTTGCTGCGGCGAAATCGCCACATCTATCACACCGCCTTGGACCAAATCGACGTAGGCACCGCGTTGGATCAGCACCATGACCTTTTTCGCGCCCATGCGTTTGGCCAGCATGGCGGACATGATGTTGGTTTCATCTTCGTTGGTGAGCGCAATAAAGACATCGACTTGGTCGATATTCTCTTCGGTGAGCAACTCTTGATCGGCGGCGTCACCACAAAAGACAATGGTGTTTTCCAGCTCTTCAGAGAGACGTTCTGCGCGTTGATAACTGCGTTCAATCAGTTTAACGCTGTAGGTGTGTTCCAGACGCTTGGCCAAGCTGGCGCCGATGTTGCCCCCGCCGACAATCATAATTCGGCGATAGGGTTTCTCAAGCCGCTGCAACTCACTCATGACGGAGCGAATGTGGTTGCTCGCAGCAACGAAAAAGACTTCGTCATCCGCTTCGATGATCGTGGTGCCTTGCGGACGAATAGGGCGACCTTGACGGAAAATCGCCGCCACGCGGGTGTCAATGTGCGGCATGTGTTCACGCAGCGCAGAGAGGGCGTTACCGACCAAAGGGCCGCCGTAGTAGGCTTTAACGGCCACTAGGCTGACCTTTTGCTCAGCAAAACTGACCACCTGCAAGGCGCCGGGGTATTGGATCAGACGTTCAATGTAGCTGGTGACCAGCTCTTCTGGCGCAATCAGATGATCGACCGGCACGGCACCGGATTGAAACAGGGCTTCTTTCTCGGCGAGATACTGGGGCGAACGAATACGTGCAATGCGGTTTGGCGTGTTGAACAACGTGAAGGCCACTTGGCAGGCGGCCATGTTGGTTTCGTCCATATTGGTCACGGCCACCAACATATCGGCGTCTTGAGCGCCCGCTTCACGCAGCACGTCAGGGTGGCTAGCGTAACCATTGACCACGCGCAGGTCGTACTTGTCTTGCAGTTCACGTAGGCGGTCGCTGTCTTTGTCGACGATGGTGATGTCGTTGTTTTCACCCACCAAGTTTTCTGCCAATGTACCGCCAACTTGTCCGGCACCGAGAATAATGATCTTCATCTTTTGCTCTCTTGAACGTCGTCATCGCCCCTATGGCGGGGCGCACTGTCCTTGTTTATTGCGGCGTATTGCTTGACTCAAGACCTACCGCTTTTTCTTCACACCGCTTTTTTTTCAAAACTGCATAGTAGAAGCCGTCCATGTCCTCTTCACCTGGAAGAATTTGTCGGCCAGGCTGAGATTCCTCACTGCCGATCAACTGTGCATCGGACGTACGTGAGAGGAAAGCGCGCACCTGCTCAACGTTCTCTTGCGGCGCAATCGAGCAGGTGGCATAGACTAAGGTACCGCCCGCTTTCAGTTGTTGCCACATGGCATCTAGGATTTCACTCTGCAACGCTGACAGTGCTTCAATGTCATCAGCGCGGCGCAGCCATTTGATGTCCGGATGGCGTCGAATCACACCGGTCGCTGAGCAAGGGGCATCGAGTAGAATACGGTCAAACTGCTCACCTTGCCACCACTGATGTGGGTAGCGCGCATCGCCGCAAATCACATCGGCTCTCAATTGTAATCGCTCGAGGTTGTCATGCACGCGGTTAAGGCGAGTAGGATCGGCATCAATCGCCACCACTTCGGTGTCTTGCGTGTGCTCAAGAATGTGCGCTGTCTTGCCACCTGGCGCGGCGCAGCAGTCGAGGATCAGCTCCCCTTCTTGTGGCTGAAGGTAATCGACAGACAACTGTGCGGCGGCATCCTGCACGGAAACCCAACCGCGATCGAAGCCGGGCAATAGGGTCACATCACAAGGTTTGGCCAATTTTATGGCGTCAGCGGCCTCGGGGTGAAGGGTGAATTCTATGCTTTCATCATTCAGGTAAGCGATGTACTGATCGCGGGTGTGGTGCTGGCGGTTGACGCGCAGCCACATCGGCGCTTTTTGATTGTTCGCCTCAACAATGCGCTCCCACTGCTCTGGGTAGTGCTCTTGCAGCAGCTTCAGTAGCCAGTTAGGGTGGCCATACTTGCCGGCATTGTGACTGGTCGCAAAGGTATCCAGCTCTTCTTGATTGCGTAGGTAGTTACGCAACACTGCGTTAATCAAACCGCGCAGGCTTGGGCCGCGCAAGGTTTTGGTGGCTTCCACGGTTTCCGCGACCGCCGCGTGCGAAGGGATACGCATAAAGCTCAGTTGGTAGATCCCCACCAAAATCAAATGGTGAAAAACGCGTTTTTTGCCCTTGAGCGGGTTATCCATCAATTCGTTGGCAATAGACTCCAAACGCGGCAAGTAACGCAAAGCGCCGTAGCAAATCTCTTGCAGCAGAGCGTGGTCACGCGGTTTGATGGTCTTTTGCGCGGCAGGCAGCGCATGCGAGAGTGATTGACCTTTGTCGACCACTTGGAAGATAACGTTAGCGGCAGCAGCGCGAACATTCATAATCAATACCTTAAATAAGGGAGGGCATCTCTGCCCTCAAAATGTACGTGATTCATTGCAGCGCAATGACAGGGTGTGAAGGGTTAGCTCAGTACCGAGCCCACTTCGAACCAACTTGCTCGGGCGTTGAGAATATCTTGCACCGACATGGCTTTTTTACCCGGCACTTGCAGTTGCAAAAGGACTAATACGCCTTTGCCTGTTGCGACATAGATGCCAGTTTTGTCTGCTTGGATAATGGTACCCGCCGCTTGGTCTGTGGTGTGTTCCGCCACGCGGCTCTGCCACACCTTGATGCTGTTATCGGCCGCTTCAAAGTGGCTCATTGGCCACGGGTTGAATGCGCGCACGCAGCGCTCAATGTGCTCGGCGTCGTCATTCCAATTGATGCGGGCTTCCTCTTTGCTGAGCTTTTTGGCGTAGTTGGCCAAGGCATCATCTTGCTTAGTGGCGACGGCGCTGCCTTGTGCGATGTCAGTGAGGCAGTCCAATAGCGCACTTGGGCCTAAATCGGCCAACTTTTCGTACATGGACGCACTGGTGTCGCTGCTTTCGATCGGCAAGCGCGCGATCGAAAGCATGTCGCCAGTATCCAGGCCAATGTCCATCTGCATGATGGTGACACCGGTTTCTTCATCGCCCGCCCAAATGGCGCGCTGAATCGGCGCTGCGCCTCGCCAACGTGGCAAAATCGAACCGTGCACATTGATACAGCCAAGTTTAGGCGTGTCCAATACCGCTTGCGGCAGCAGCAAACCGTACGCGACGACGACCATCAAATCGGCGTCTAAATCCGCCAACGCTTGCTTGGCCTCTTCAGACTTAAAGTTTTCCGGTTGGTAGACCGCAATGTCATGCTCAAGGGCAATCTGTTTGACTGGGCTCGCGGTGAGCTTTTTACCACGACCTGCAGGGCGGTCGGGTTGGGTGTACACGGCAATGACGTCGTGCTCCGAAGACAACAACGCCGCCAAGTGACGGGCGGCGAAGTCCGGAGTACCAGCAAAAACAATCTTAAGTGGTTTGCTCAAGGTACGTTCCTTATCTTTTCTTTCTCAGTAATACGCTTACTTACCGGCGGATTGTTTCTCGTTGAAGCGCTTGATCTTCGCCAGTTTGTCTTGGATGCGTTTACGCTTCAGTGGCGATAGGTAATCGACAAAGAGCTTGCCTTCTAGGTGGTCAAGTTCGTGCTGAACACAAATCGCCAGTAGGTCATCCGCCTCGAAGGTAAATTCTTCACCATCGCGATTGAGCGCTTTGACTGTCACTTCGGCTGCGCGAGGCACTAAAGCGCGCGCGCCAGGCACCGATAGGCAGCCCTCTTCAATCCCATCTTCACCGCGTTTCTCGATGATTTCTGGATTGATAAGCACCATTGGCTCATCACGGGTGTCCGAAATGTCGATCACCACGATACGTTGGTGAACATCGACTTGGGTGGCCGCAAGACCAATTCCTTCTTCGTCGTACATGGTTTCAATCATGTCATCGACGAGTTTTTGAATCTCAGGCGTCACTTTCTCTACGGGCTTAGCCACGGTACGAAGGCGATCATCTGGGAATGTTAATACTTGTAATACAGACATATACACTCAAAATGTTGAACTGTGCCGAATCAGGGTAAAGCTTGTTGGCTCAATTCTAGACATTTTATAACCTAAATGACAGCATCATTACGCATTTTCCCTGCCACTCTCGGTGTCAATGTTGAGCACACACACCTAAGTTGAGCAGCGGTTTCTTTCAGATAACCAAGGATTTAGGTGATGGTGAGTTTCAAACGGTGTTCCAGTTGGCGCAGGCCACTTCTCTGCGTGATGACCTTGTGGGTAGCTTGGGTTCCTTTCTCTGTCTCGTCGGTGTTAACCCTCAAGCCCGATGCGCCCACGACGTATGTCGTGGTCAAAGGCGATACCTTATGGGATATTTCGGCGCTCTACCTCGATAGCCCTTGGCTTTGGCCACGGCTATGGCAGGTCAATCCCGATATTGATAATCCTCACCTGATTTATCCCGGTGACAAGCTCAATCTGATTTGGCGCAATGGTGAGCCGGTTCTGACGGTGAAACCGATGCACAAACTGAGCCCGAAAGTCAGAAAGCTTGATAAACAAGCGCTGCCGACGCTGCGTGAAGAGTGGGTGTTGCCGTACCTAGAATCGGATCTCTTGCTTGACGAGTCGTTATTGGCAGAGAGTGCCAAGGTGATTGGCTCGAGCAATGGCTTGCAATATCTCACCGGGCAACAACTGCTTTATGTCACGGGGCAACAAGTGCAAGGTGAGTGGCACATTTACCGCAAAATGACCACCTTCACACGCGATGATAAACGCGTCATTGCGCTGAAAAAAATCGCGGTCGCCGAGTCTGCGGATGAGTCTACAGCGCAGAGCGATACGGACATGACGGCGCTCAAAGTTCGCCAACAAACGCAGGAAATTCTCGCGCAAGACATCGCCTTGCCCGTGCGTGAGACTCAGTCTGATTTCAGTCAACGCTTTTATCCCCAGCCCTCGCCTAAGGCCATTAATGCCTCAATCTTGGGGTCGCTGGAAGGCAGCCAATATGTGGGCAAGCATCAAGTGGTGGTCATCGATCGCGGCGCGCGCGATGCCCTGCGTCAAGGCAGTATGTTCGACCTCTATCAGCCGGGTCACAAGGTGGCCAAAGCTGGCCAAGGGGTATTGGCTAGGCAAGAGGTGCAGCAATTGCCGGATGTGCGCATTGGGCATTTGATGGTGATTCGTCCTTATCAAGATTTTAGCTTGGCGCTGGTCACTCAGAGCGAGCAGCCGATTGCCACTGAAACCCGTTTGCGCTCACCCCTGGTGACGCTTAAATCCGCTGAAGACGTTGTGGACGCAGAGCAACAGGGTAAGGAGCAAGGATGACAGAGCGTGAGCTGCGCGCTTGGCTGACGCTCTATTTTACGCCCAGAATTGGTCCGAAGACCTTTGAGCGTTTGCTAAAGGTGGCCGAGCCACACGAGATTGTCTCCAGTTCGAGCGACGAGATGCGCGCGTTTGGCTTGAGTGAGCATCAGGTGGAGTATATTCAGCGGCGCGCAGAAAAAGAGGTGGATGGGTGTTTGGCTTGGCGCGATCGCGAGGCGGATCACCATATCGTTACCCGTGACGCGAGTGACTATCCGCCACTGCTCGCCAACGCCCCTGCGTCGCCGGCGGTGCTGTTTGTCAAAGGCAAGCTTGAGGCGATTCACTTACCGCAATTGGCTATGGTGGGCAGTCGCAATGCCAGTCAGGATGGGCTTTTGCTCACCAGAGAGTTTGCCAGTGCGTTGGTCAAAGAGGGGCTGTGTATCACCAGCGGACTAGCGCTCGGCATCGATGGCTATGCCCATGATGGCGCGCTGAAAGCGGGCGGCGAGACGGTCGCGGTGCTCGGAAGTGGTCTTGGCGAAGTGTACCCTGCTCGCCACCGAGCGCTGGCAGATCGTATCACTCAGCAAGGCGCGTTGGTCAGTGAGTTGCATCCGCAGGCCAAACCTAAGGCGGATCACTTTCCTCGCCGCAATCGCATTATCAGTGGCTTATCGCTGGGCGTGCTGGTGGTGGAAGCGGCCGAGAAAAGCGGCTCATTAATTACCGCGCGTTATGCCCTTGAGCAAGGCCGAGAAGTGTTTGCCATTCCCGGTTCTATTCATCAAGTCTATGCCAGGGGGTGCCACCGCTTAATTCAGCAAGGGGCGAGCTTAGTCCAAGAGGTTGAGGACATCTTGTGCGAGCTCGACAGCTTGCTGGCGTGGTCGCGGCAACAGGCGGATAAACAGAGCGAATCACGCACCCAGACGCCGAGCTGCTCGCATTTCCGAGCGCTTTTATCTCCTAACGATAAAGAAGCGACGAAAGTGAGCAAAGAAGAATTGCCATTTCCCGAGCTGTTAGCTAACGTAGGTAATGAGGCTACACCAGTTGATATCTTAGCATCGCGGACCCATATACCCGTGCAGGATGTCATGATGCAGCTCTTGGAGCTCGAGCTTTTAGGGCACGTTGTTGCAGTTTCCGGTGGCTACATTTTAAAGGGGAGGGGCTAGCTATGATGATGGATATTTTGATGTATCTGTTTGAGACCTACATCCATAGCGATGCAGAGTTACAGGTCGACCAAGATGAGCTAGAAGAAGAGTTACTTCGCGCTGGTTTTCATCAGAAAGACATATATAAGGCCCTGGTCTGGTTAGAAGAGTTGGCGGCGCTCCAGCAAACGGAAGCGCACTCAGCGATCTCTGTCAGTACCTCGTCTCCGTCTACGCGTATCTATACCGCCAAAGAGTGCGACCGCCTCAGTCTTGAGTGTCGTGGCTTTTTAATGTTTTTAGAGCAAGTGAGCGTGTTGACGGCGGAAACACGTGAGATGGTCATTGACCGAGTGATGGGGCTCGAAACCGATGAGTTTGAGCTTGATGATCTCAAGTGGATTGTCCTAATGGTGCTGTTTAATGTACCGGGCAATGAAAATGAATACACGCTTATGGAAGAGCTTCTTTACACCAAAGAGCAGGGTATCTTGCACTGATACCGTCGCTTTGCGACCCTAAGTGATATGAGTAATAAAATCGACCATCAGTTGTTTTCTGCCCACGAGCACGCCTTAGAACATCAGGCGTGCCCGAAATGCCAAGCTCAAGGCTTGGCGGGGGAGCTGTCGCTGCGCCATGGCAAACATGGTCCTTTCTTAGGGTGCACCTTGTACCCGCAATGCGATTACATCAAACCTTTGCATCAAAATGATGGCCACATCGTTAAAGAGTTAGGTGTGCCATGTCCTGAGTGTGGTCATGAGTTGGTGCTGCGCCAAGGTCGCTATGGGATGTTTGTCGGTTGCAGTCATTACCCTGAGTGTCACCACATTGAGTCGATCGATGCCCCCGCAGAGCCGAGTGAGGACAACGTCGCCATCGCCTGCCCTGAGTGCCATCAAGGTCAGCTGACCGAGCGTAAATCTCGCTATGGTAAGCTGTTTTATGCATGTGACCGCTACCCGAAATGCAAGTTTGCCGTCAATCAGCCGCCCGTCAGTGGTGAGTGCCAAGTGTGTGGCTTTCCACTGCTGGTGGAAAAGCACAGCGCGAAAGGCCAACAGTTGCAGTGTGCGGTTCGCCGTTGTCAGGCCATTCAGTCTTAATCTTCGGCGAGCTCTTATTTAAGGCTATATAGTGATTTAAGGCGATATCGGAGCGGCCGAGCGTTTCCGCAAATACAAGGTCATCAAAGACAAAAAAAGGCGCCATGAGCGCCTTTTTCAATCCAGTGTTCGTAGAGCCGACACTCATTTGATCCGATTACGATTCGAAGTTTTGTGCAAATTCATGCACCGCAGGGAAGGCATCACTGTCGAGCAGGGTGGCCAGTTCACACAACTTGCGTTGTAGCTCACCACTGTAGTCGCCGCAGACATTGATGTGACCCATCTTGCGTCCTGCACGCTTCTCTTTGCCGTACCAATGGATATGGCACCCTTCAATGGCCAGCAACGCTTGTGGCAGTGTGTCTTCGCCAAGGATGTTGATCATCGCCGTTTCACGAACCAGTTTGGTGCTGCCAAGTGGTAAGCCACACACAGCTCTTAGGTGGTTTTCAAACTGACAGGTCTCTGCGCCTTGCTGCGTCCAGTGACCGGAGTTGTGCACGCGCGGTGCAATCTCATTCACGAGCAGGGTGCCATCGACATCGAAAAACTCAAGGGCAAGCACGCCCACGTAGTTGAGACTCTCGGCTACAGCGCTAAACATCGCCTGCGCTTGGTCTTGCAGCTTCGGGGCAGAAATGGCGGTCGATAGGCTTAGCACCCCTTGGGTGTGGACGTTCTCAGCCAGAGGGTAAACAGCGACTGAGCCGTCTTTGGCTCGTGCGCCCACCAAGGAAACTTCTCGGCCAAACGGGACAAACTCTTCCGCCACAATCGCTTGTGTCTCACTGGCTTGGATGCATTGTGCCATCTCTTGCCAAATGCTGTCCGCTTGAGCGGCGTCTTTCAATCGCCATTGGCCTTTACCATCGTAGCCACCTAGGGCACTTTTCAGCACCATAGGAATGCCGACTTTTTCGATCGCGCGATCAAAATCTTCCCGGCTCTCAATGACATGGTAGTTGGCGTTGCGAACGCCCGCTTTGTCTAATAGCGCCTTCTCAATACGGCGATCGCCACCGGTTTTGATCGCTTCTGCTGACGGGTAAAACTTCCCGCTTTGCTCGCAGAGGGTCAAAATATCGTGTGGGATATGTTCAAACTCAGCTGTGATCACATCGGCACGCTCAATGGCATTGCGAAGACCGTGGCCCACCACATGTTGGGTGAGAGGGTGGACAATGTTTTCACTGCCGACATCGTACGCCGAGATCTCAATGTTCAGTGGTGCGCCCGCAAGAGACATCATTCGTGCTAATTGGCCTGCACCTAACACCAACACATGCATGATTTAGTCCTCGGCTGGGTTTGGGTTGGCAAGGACGGTCTCAGTTTGCTCTTGGCGAAACGCTTCGACCTTCTCCATCACGGACTCATCGTGGGTACCGATGATTTGCGCGGCTAAAATACCCGCATTCGCTGCGCCCGCTTCGCCGATCGCCAGTGTACCGACCGCGATGCCTTTTGGCATTTGCACGATAGAAAGCAGCGAATCCATCCCTTTTAGGGCACGTGATTGAACAGGAACACCCAAGACAGGTAAGCTTGTGAACGCCGCAGCCATGCCCGGCAGGTGCGCAGCGCCGCCAGCGCCAGCAATGATCACTTTCAGACCGCGCTCTTTCGCGCTGTTGGCGTAGTCTGCCAATAATTGAGGAGTGCGGTGCGCAGAGACGACTTTAGTTTCGTATTCAACACCAAATCTATCCAGCATTTCCGCGGCGAGCTTCATTGTTGGCCAATCTGATTTTGAACCCATGATGATACCGACTTTCATCTCAAACTCCTTCAACCTTTTGTGTGGAATGAAAAACAGGATGTGTCGTAAACCCAGTACAACCACATCGCCAATTTGTGCGCATTATACGGCGTTTTCCCTAGCAAGCAAACGTTTGCGCGCACTTTGAACCGCGCAGTGATTAGTCTTCGACGCAGATTCTTTGTACACTGAGTCTCATCCCAAGAAGACGCAGCCAGTGACTGCGTGGTGAAACAGGGCCTACCCTGCAAGGAAGTAAAATGTCAGAAATCGATAAGCAGGCGGTGAAGCAGTTTTTGTTGGCACTGCAAGATACCATTTGTCAGCAGCTTGAGCAGGCCGACGGCCAAGCGCTGTTTGTTGAGGATGCGTGGCAGCGTGAACCCGGAGAGCGGCTCGGTGGCGGTGGTCGCACCCGAGTGATGAAAGCGGGCGCGGTGTTTGAGCAAGGCGGCGTCAACTTCTCTCATGTCTCTGGCAAAGCGATGCCCGCTTCGGCGACTGCCCATCGCCCAGAGTTAGCCGGGCGACGCTTTGAAGCCATGGGCGTGTCATTGGTGATGCATCCGAATAACCCTTATGTGCCCACCTCCCATGCCAACGTGCGCTTTTTTATTGCCGAAAAAGAGGGCGAGGCGCCGATATGGTGGTTTGGCGGCGGGTTCGATTTGACCCCCTTCTACCCATTTGAAGAAGATGCTCAGTTCTGGCATGGCAGTGCGAAAGAGGTGTGTGAACCTTTTGGTCATGATGTGTATGCCAAGCACAAAAAATGGTGTGATGATTACTTCTACCTGCCGCACCGTGATGAAACGCGTGGCGTCGGTGGGCTATTTTTTGATGATCTCAACGAGTGGCCATTTGATAAGTGTTTTGATTACATCAAAGCGGTCGGTGAAGGGTATACCCAGGCGTATTTGCCGATTGTTGAGCGCCGCAAAGAGACGCCCTACACTGACCGAGAGCGTCAATTTCAGCTTTATCGTCGTGGTCGCTATGTGGAGTTTAATCTCGTCTATGACCGAGGAACCTTGTTTGGTTTGCAAAGTGGTGGCCGAACCGAGTCGATTTTGATGTCGATGCCGCCACTGGCTCGCTGGGAGTACAATTATCAGATTGAGCCAGACAGCCCTGAAGCGGTTTTGTATCGCGATTTCCTCAAACCGCGTGATTGGTAACATGTTTATCTCGGCATAGCGCTTGATCCTGGCCGGGATAGTGATAGGGTCAATGACCGTTGACCCGTTTATTTTTGTGTAGGTAAGGACATGACACAACCTCTTGACCGCTATGTGGTGTTTGGCAATCCCATTAGCCAAAGTAAATCGCCTTTTATCCATACCTTATTTGCTCGCCAGACCAACCAAGCGTTAACCTATCAAACGCAGCAGCCTGAGATCGGCACATTCAAAACGGCGGTAGCGGAGTTCTTTGCTGCAGGTGGTAAGGGGTGCAACATCACCGCACCGTTTAAAGAAGAGGCGTTTCAGTTTGCGACCCGCCTGACTGAGCGAGCGCAATTGGCCGGTGCCGTTAATACCTTAAAAAAGTTAGATGATGGAGACATCATTGGTGACAACACCGATGGTGAAGGATTAGTGCAAGATTTGCTTGCCCAGCAAGTGGTACTGAAAGGGGCGAGAATACTATTGCTTGGCGCAGGCGGCGCGGCGCGCGGCGTGATCAAGCCGCTGCTCGACCAGCACCCGCACTCAATAGTGATCGCCAATCGCACGAAAGCCAAAGCATCACAGTTGGCAGAGCTTTTCGCTGAGTTTGGTGTGGTGCAAGCCGTCTCACTGGAAGAGGTTGAGACTGGCTTTGATGTCATTATTAACTCTACGTCGTCGGGATTGAGTGGTGAGTTGCCAGCGGTATCACCGAGCATTTTTCAAGGTTGCCAAGTGGTGTATGACATGGTCTACCGCGCAGGTAAAACGCCTTTTAATGCCTGGGCGGAACAATCGGGTGCGCCCGTCAGCTATGATGGCTTAGGGATGTTGGTTGGCCAAGCGGCGGAAAGCTTTATGCTGTGGCGAGGTTTACGCCCAGGCACTAAGCAGGTGCTACGCGAGCTGCGTAAAAATTTACAAGGGTAAAAGATGAATCAATCGATTTTGTTTCCCGATCGACAGCATTGGGATGAAGAGCGCGCTGCGGTTTGCTTCCCTGCTCAGCAAGCGGGTGCCTTGATTGAGTGTGTGGTGAGCCAAGCGGTACTGGAGTCGTATGCGCAGCAAAGCGTTACCTCGGGTCAGCACGCCATCGAACTGTTTGAACAATGGCGCTTTGACCTTGAAGAGCAAGCTGAGTCTTTAATAGAAGACGAGATGTTTAACAGCCGCGGTGAAATTGAACTCAACCAGGAATGATCTCAACCTCATTTAAGTAGTCGTCTTTATTCTGCACGTAGTTATCGGCAGATTTTTGTAAGAAAGCGCGCTCTTTGTCTGTCAAAGGGCGAGCCTGCTTAACTGGACTGCCGACATACAGATAGCCACTTTCCAATGTTTTCCCCGGTGGGACTAAACTGCCTGCTCCCACCATCACCTCATCTTGAATGACCACACCATCGAGCACGATCGCGCCCATGCCAACGAGCACGCGATGACCAATGGTACAGCCGTGCAGCATCACTTTATGACCCACGGTCACATCATCACCGATAATCAGTGGGTAGCCTTGAGGGTTTTCTGCATTCTTATGGGTGACATGAAGCACCGAACCATCTTGAATGTTGCTACGCGCACCAATTCGGATATGGTTGACGTCTCCACGAGCGGCCACCAAAGGCCAAACACTGGCATCATCGCCTAGTGTGATGTCGCCAACCAAGACAGCACTGCTATCTATATAGACACGATCGCCAACTTGAGGTTGGATACCTTTATAACTGCGTAGGGAACTCATCTCTTCTCCTATATGCGATAGCACGATATGTTGCCAAGAATAGTGGCAAAAATAGCCCGTTGCGCATAGAAAATACGCAAACAGTAAAAAAATCAAAAAAATCGCTGAAAAGGGGTTGCCAATGTGATGCCGATCTCTATAATGCCCCCTCGCTGACAAGGGAAGACGACTGAATAAGTTGAAACCTTTCCAGCAAGGTCAAATAGCCAAGCAAAATGCTTGAAAAAAGTTTGAAAAAAGTGGTTGACACTAAAACTTGAATCGCTAAAATGACCGCCTCTTGTAAGTGACCAAGGTCACAGCCAAGAGCGCTCTTTAACAATATAAACCTATCAATCTGTGTGGGCACTCGTTGATGATAATCCACTTTTGGTTTTCACTTTTTTATAAAAAGTAAAATCAAAAATTGATTCTTCGGAATCACTGGCTATCAATGAACTGAGTGACCATTGAGTCTTAGGACTCAGCACAGTCAATTCAAGTTTTCTAGGAGCTAGCTTCTAGTCACTAGGAACTTATCAGTATTCATTGAGCCGAACAAAACTTTAAATTGAAGAGTTTGATCATGGCTCAGATTGAACGCTGGCGGCAGGCCTAACACATGCAAGTCGAGCGGAAACGAGTTAACTGAACCTTCGGGGAACGTTAACGGCGTCGAGCGGCGGACGGGTGAGTAATGCCTGGGAAATTGCCCTGATGTGGGGGATAACCATTGGAAACGATGGCTAATACCGCATAATGCTTTCGAGCCAAAGAGGGGGACCTTCGGGCCTCTCGCGTCAGGATATGCCCAGGTGGGATTAGCTAGTTGGTGAGGTAAGGGCTCACCAAGGCGACGATCCCTAGCTGGTCTGAGAGGATGATCAGCCACACTGGAACTGAGACACGGTCCAGACTCCTACGGGAGGCAGCAGTGGGGAATATTGCACAATGGGCGCAAGCCTGATGCAGCCATGCCGCGTGTATGAAGAAGGCCTTCGGGTTGTAAAGTACTTTCAGCAGTGAGGAAGGTGGGTGTGTTAATAGCGCACTCATTTGACGTTAGCTGCAGAAGAAGCACCGGCTAACTCCGTGCCAGCAGCCGCGGTAATACGGAGGGTGCGAGCGTTAATCGGAATTACTGGGCGTAAAGCGCATGCA
Organism: Vibrio sp. R15-SG3-ISO1A; assembly: GCF_059833955.1. Taxonomy (NCBI): domain Bacteria; kingdom Pseudomonadati; phylum Pseudomonadota; class Gammaproteobacteria; order Vibrionales; family Vibrionaceae; genus Vibrio; species Vibrio sp. R15-SG3-ISO1A. The sequence goes on along the minus strand of NZ_JCBDGH010000063.1, from coordinate 933 downwards.
GGTGGTTTGTTAAGTCAGATGTGAAAGCCCGGGGCTCAACCTCGGAATTGCATTTGAAACTGGCAGACTAGAGTACTGTAGAGGGGGGTAGAATTTCAGGTGTAGCGGTGAAATGCGTAGAGATCTGAAGGAATACCAGTGGCGAAGGCGGCCCCCTGGACAGATACTGACACTCAGATGCGAAAGCGTGGGGAGCAAACAGGATTAGATACCCTGGTAGTCCACGCCGTAAACGATGTCTACTTGGAGGTTGTGGCCTTGAGCCGTGGCTTTCGGAGCTAACGCGTTAAGTAGACCGCCTGGGGAGTACGGTCGCAAGATTAAAACTCAAATGAATTGACGGGGGCCCGCACAAGCGGTGGAGCATGTGGTTTAATTCGATGCAACGCGAAGAACCTTACCTACTCTTGACATCTACAGAACTTAGCAGAGATGCTTTGGTGCCTTCGGGAACTGTAAGACAGGTGCTGCATGGCTGTCGTCAGCTCGTGTTGTGAAATGTTGGGTTAAGTCCCGCAACGAGCGCAACCCTTATCCTTGTTTGCCAGCACTTCGGGTGGGAACTCCAGGGAGACTGCCGGTGATAAACCGGAGGAAGGTGGGGACGACGTCAAGTCATCATGGCCCTTACGAGTAGGGCTACACACGTGCTACAATGGCGCATACAGAGGGCGGCGAACTTGCGAGAGTAAGCGAATCCCAAAAAGTGCGTCGTAGTCCGGATTGGAGTCTGCAACTCGACTCCATGAAGTCGGAATCGCTAGTAATCGTGGATCAGAATGCCACGGTGAATACGTTCCCGGGCCTTGTACACACCGCCCGTCACACCATGGGAGTGGGCTGCAAAAGAAGTGGGTAGTTTAACCTTCGGGAGGACGCTCACCACTTTGTGGTTCATGACTGGGGTGAAGTCGTAACAAGGTAGCGCTAGGG
>NZ_JCBDGH010000062.1:0-19404 GCF_059833955.1 Vibrio sp. R15-SG3-ISO1A | reverse complement strand
CGATCGCCAAAGATTGGTTGTTAGAACAGGGCTCATTGTCACGTTTATTGGAATCGTATTGCCAAACCTTAAGTGTCGATTTGCTGCACAACCGCATTGTGTCCTCGGAACGTTTGAATGCCCAAGAGATTGCCTTATTGAGCCACGAAGCGTGTTTGTTACGTAAAGTGGTATTGAAAGGCGATGAGACCGCTTGGGTGCTAGGGCGAACCTTAATTCCTCAATCCTCACTGCAAGAGCAGCATGTTGATTTGACCGCGCAAGGCGAGATCCCACTTGGACTGACCGTCTTTAGCGCCGACAACGTCAAGCGTGACGCACTGCAAGTTGGCTGGGCACAGGTCGAGGGAGGCCGTTTATTGGCGCGCCGCTCCCGATTGTGGATGAACCATAAACCCATGCTGGTTGCCGAGCTATTTCTGCCTACCGCCCCGATTTACACTAAGGAGAGTGTGCAATGAGCGCTTCAAAAGCCATCGCCTATTGGCAACTGATGCGAATGGACAAACCGATAGGGACGCTCCTGCTGCTTTGGCCGACACTATGGGCGTTGATCATTGCCGGGCAAGGGCGCCCTGATCCTATGGTGCTGATTGTCTTTGTTCTGGGCGTTATCTTTATGCGCGCCGCAGGGTGCGTGATTAATGACTTTGCAGACCGTCGTGTTGATGGCCATGTTAAGCGCACGCAGCAGCGTCCGTTACCGTCCGGGCGCGTGTCGGCGAAAGAAGCGGTCGGTCTGTTTCTTATCTTGGCCGTGGCCTCATTTCTATTAGTGCTGACCATGAATCCGCTCACCATCCAACTGTCGTTTGTTGGGCTGTTTTTGGCGTTCATCTATCCATTTATGAAGCGCTACACCCATCTACCTCAGCTGTTTCTTGGCTTAGCGTTCAGTTGGTCAATTCCAATGGCTTGGGCTGCGCAGGCGAATACCTTGCCGATGATGGCGTGGTTTATTTTTGCCATTAACGCGCTGTGGACGATTGCTTATGACACGCAATACGCCATGGTTGATCGCGACGATGACTTGAAGATAGGCATTAAGTCGACTGCGATTCTCTTTGGTCGCCGTGATAAAACCATCATTGGCGCGCTGCAACTGACCACGCTCGCGATGCTGATTTATGTGGGTGTCTACTATGCGCTTGGCGCGAGCTATTACTGGAGCTTACTGGTGGTTGGAGCGCTGTTTGTTTTTCAGCAGCATTTGATTCGTCATCGTGAGCGAGACTTGTGCTTTCGCGCCTTCCTCAATAACAACTATGTGGGGTTGAGTGTCGCGATAGGACTGGCTATCGCGTTTTGGTAACCGTTTCGTCACCCTCTTGTTTCGAGAGCTAAGGGTCTCTAGATAAGAGGGGAGAGATAAGACAAAGGGCACGAACATCGTGCCCTTTGTGGTTTATCGCGTCGAATCCACCGACTGATAAATGCTTTCTTGAATGGTCAAACGCACTTCAGGGTAGAGCATCGAGTAGAGCAGTGATGCGTAGGCTTGGCTCTTGTCTAAATCGCAGTTGCCTTCCACATCGAGGTAGCCTTGCTGCTTGAGCGTCGTGAATAACGCCGCAAACACACCTTTATCGAAGAACTCAGGTGCGTTAATGCCATGCAGTCGACCAAGGCGCTGTGCAATGTCTTGGCTCTGCTGCTCCAAATCGCTCTTGCCTAGTTCTGGGTTGGCCACCAACAAGTTGAGCGCAATTGCGTAGCGCTGCAATGTCTCGCTGATGGTGCGACCAAGCAGGACCAGCACTTGGCTGTTGGCTTGGTTGATGGAGACCTGCTCTTTGTGGTCGATGTTCACAAGGCCTTGGCGCGCAATTTCTTCGATGTAGGACTCGGTGAGTTCATCGAGTCGAGACTCCTCAATACTCAAAAACAGCTCTTGCTTTAAGAACGGGTACACTAAGGCAACGTTTTGTTTGATCTGCTCTAGGCTCATCGCTTGGTGACGCACCAACATTTGCGCAATCAATGAAGGCAAGGCGAGCAGATGGATGATGTTGTTGCGGTAGTAGGTCATCAAAATCGATTGGTTGCGATCGAGTGACACAATCTCGCCCATCGAGTCGGTTTCTAGCACAAACTTATCCAACGTTTCAGCGTGTTGCACTAACGCTTCTGCGCTCTCTGTCGGTACCGTGTAGGTCGATGAGTAAGGCACATTGCGCAAAATCGAGAGATAACAATCGATTTGGCTGACGAGATTATCGCGCGATAACGCTCGCTGCCTTGATGCAAGCAGCGCCGTGGCACACAAGGTCAGTGCATTGGTCGCGGCCGCATCGTTAATGTGGGTCATCATTTTGGTCGCTAGTGTATTAACCACTGGGTTGAGCCACTGTGGTCTAGATGCACCCATCGGATCGATATCTTTCGTCCACTCCGGTGCCTGCTCATTGAGGAACTGGTTGAGTGGGATCGGCTCACCAAAGTTGACGTAGCCTTGTCCGAAGTTACGCAGTTTACGGATGGTGCGCAGCACTAAGCTCGCGTTTTCCTTCTCTTTGCGCTTGCCGCGCAGTTCTTTAGCGTACGTCCCCACTTCCATCACGTGCTCGTAGCCGATGTAGACAGGCACAAGTGTCACCGGACGATTGAGTCCACGTAGCATCGCTTGGATGGTCATCGCAAGCATACCGGTTTTGGCTTGCAGCAAACGTCCGGTGCGCGAACGCCCGCCCTCAGAGAAGTATTCAACCGAGTAGCCTTTGGCAAACAGTTCAGCAAGGTACTCGCGGAAAATCGTCGAGTAAAGTTTGTTGCCTTTAAAACTGCGGCGAATAAAGAAGGCGCCGCCGCGACGGAATATCGGTCCGGCGGGGAAAAAGTTCAGGTTGATACCAGCCGCGATGTGCGGCGGTACCATGCCCTCGTGATATAACACGTAAGAGAGCAATAGGTAATCCATATGGCTACGATGGCATGGCACGTAGACAATCTCGTGGCCATCTTGAGCGAGCTTGCGCACCGCTGCGGCATTGTTGATGTTCAAGCCTTGATAGATTCGGTTCCACAGCCAGCCCAAAATGCGATCGCCGCTTTTGACCAAGGAGTAAGAAAAGTCAGCTGCGATTTCATCCATAATGTCATGCGCCGCTTTGCGCGCTTTTTCAATGGAAATATCTTTGGCTTTCGCTTCATCCTCAATCGCTTTCTCAATCGCTTTGGATTTGAGTAAGCGTTGAAATAGTGCTTGGCGACTCGGTAAGTTTGGCCCAGAGGCGGCCAGTTTCTGACGCGAGAAATGAATGCGCGCCACACGAGCGAGTTTGTGTGCAATGGACGAATCGGTCCCATGCGCATCCGCCATATAGCGTAGAGAGACCACAGGGCTGATGCGTACTAAACAATCTCGACCAGAAAACAACACCGCTTTGGCTTTTTGTGGGCCGTTTAGCGACTGCAAATAAGGCTTGTGTGAAGACTCTCGTCCTGGTTTTCGTCCCCACAGCACGGTGGCAGGGATCATCTGAACGTCCAGTTCGCTATCGAATTTGTGCAGCTCGAGCAGCTCAGAAAATAGAGCCACGGATTCGCGAGGCACATCATCGTCTCGGCTCACCACCGTATTGCGCGCCGAGGTGAATACGTAGCGATGGAAACATTTGCCGTTGATTTCGAGCGGCGTTAACGGATCCGGCAAGCCAAGTCTTTGCGTCTGCTTTTGCAGGGCGAGCAAGTCAACACTTGAGCGGTATGGCAATGCGTAGATAATCGGTTTGTCGACATCGATATTGTGATCAGCAATCGGATCGGAAGGAATCGCCGTTCCTTTGACTAAGACTGACAGTGGCAGCTTTAACAAAGATCGCGAGAAAGAGTGTCCAGAAGACATAAAGGTTCTTAGCCTCAAAAATCAAAAGTATGCCAAAGCGCATTTCCACTTCTGTCACGGCCGTTGGGTGTGAGCGTTTGACGCCTCTCACCGAGCCTCCTGAGAAGTGGAAATAAGCCCAAGCGGGTTTTCAGCTGGCAAGGATAGCAGAAACTGGTCAAACCTTTTAACGATAATTGAGCATGAAAGCATCAATGTGAGGTAAATAGCTTAAGCCTGACCAGAAAATAAAATCCGTCATTAGCCCTTTCCTTTTTCTCAATACTGGATATACTCACAGTTAACTGTATAAAAAGACAGGTGACTTATGAAGCCCTTAACGCCGCGCCAACAACAAGTTTTTGACCTCATCAAAAGTAAAATTGATGAGACCGGAATGCCGCCAACCCGCGCTGAAATTGCCCGTGAGCTCGGTTTTCGCTCTGCCAATGCAGCGGAAGAGCACTTGAAAGCGCTCGCACGTAAGCAAGTGATTGAAATTATTCCCGGTGCCTCAAGAGGTATTCGTGTGTTGTTGAACGATGCCGCTAATGACGACGAAGGGCTGCCACTGATTGGCCAAGTCGCTGCGGGCGAACCTATCTTGGCTCAGGAACATGTTGAGGCACACTACCAAGTGGACCCGAGTATGTTTAAGCCACAGGCTGACTTCCTACTGCGCGTTCACGGCGAGAGTATGAAAGACATCGGCATTATGGATGGCGATCTACTGGCGGTGCATAAGACACAAGACGTTCGTGATGGCCAAGTGATTGTCGCGCGTGTCGATGATGACGTGACGGTAAAGCGTTTGGAACGTAAAGGGTCAACGGTACTGCTTCACGCTGAAAATGAAGAATTTTCGCCAATCAAGGTCGATTTAACCAGCCAAAGCCTGGCGATTGAAGGCCTAGCGGTTGGCATCATTCGCAATACCGACTGGATGTAACTCGACGTCGAGTCCTCTGAGTCAGTCTTGCCTTTGAGAGCAACATCAAGATGCGTTCGCTCGCGCTTGATGTTGCAATTGATATTCATTATCATCTTTTCATTCGCGATAGAGAGATAATGAGCATGGCTTCCCGGCACCACAACGCGCATTCGCGCTATCAAATCCCCGCCAATCTTTTGCAGCCCTTGTGGCTTCGCAGTCGTGAAAGCCTTGTCGATAATGGCTTGGTTTACGATCCTATCGCTGCTAACGCGTGCCGACATTGTGAGTTAGCGCCAGAGTGTTTATCGGGCGATATTCCTCAAAAACAGCTGCTCCATGCGACCATTACACAGCTGTGTGACCAGCAAGTGAAACACTTTATCCAACATAACCCAGACGGCTGGATCATCAATGTCGGCGCTGGGCTGGATACTCGGTTCTACCGAGTGGACAATGGCCGTTGCCATTGGCTTGAACTGGATGTCACCGAAAATCTGTTGTGGCGGCAAAAGCTGTTTCATCGCAGTGAGCGCTACCACCATTTATGCGGCAGTGTTACCGATTTGAGTTGGATGTCGTCTCTACCTATCGAGGAAAAATCGCCAGTGATGATTGTGTGCGAATGTGCACTGCTTGATGGCAATGAACGACAAATTGCCCGCTTCATTCAAGCCATGGGGTGTCACTTTGACAGTGCCAGAGCGTGCTTGGTGTTGGCCGGAGACCTAACCCCCACTGCATTGGGGCAGAAAATGGGTTCATCACATTACGCGCATGGTTATAAGTCGGCCGATGAGACGGTTAGACGCATACTGCCTTGGGCAAGTTCAGTGAAACTCTTTTCGCCTTTAGATCAGCACTGTCATCGTTGGAAGCTGTGGCAGCGATGGCTGAGAAAAATTCATCGCCTCAAGCATCGTTTAACGCCCGTGGTGGTTCAGCTGCGCTGGTGATAGGGGTACACTGGACACATCGTCCTTAAGTGAATTCCACCCGTGCAGATCCTTGATACTCTTTCCAATCTCTCTCTTCACAAAAAAGTCTTGTGGCTCGCCATTCCTATGGTGCTGTCCAACATCACTGTGCCTCTGTTGGGGCTGGTAGATGCCGCGGTTATTGGTCATTTAGAACATGCGTGGTATTTAGGCGGTGTCGCGCTAGGTACCACCATGATCAGTGTGACTTTCTGGTTGCTCGGGTTTCTGCGCATGGCCACCACAGGTTTAGCGGCCCAAGCGTATGGCGGGAAGTCAGGGCATGGGTTGGCGCTTGTGTTGACGCAAGGGCTCGCGATGGCGTGGCTTTTTGCGCTGCTGTTTCTCATCGTGCATGCTTCAGTGGCCGATATCGTGTTTCAGTTCAGTGAGGCCAGCGAGCAAGTCAAATTTTATGGTGAACAATACTTTTCCATCCGTGTTTGGAGCGCGCCTGCGGCGTTAGCCAATTTTGTGCTGCTTGGCTGGCTGCTTGGAACACAAAACGCAAAAGCGCCCATGTGGATGGTGGTGATCACCAACGCGACCAATATTGCACTCGATCTGCTGTTTGTGATCGGGTTGGAGTGGCAAGTCGAAGGGGCGGCTTGGGCGTCGGTATTGGCCGATTACACCGGTATGAGTTTTGGTTTTTTCTGCGTATGGCGAACATGGCACCAGCAGAACCTACCGCCTATTGGTGATGTGTTGCGTGCCACCACCCGTGGGCTAAGCCGTTTTATCAGACTGAATCGAGATATCTTCCTTCGCTCGCTCTGCCTACAAGCGGTGTTTACCTTTATGACCTTTCAAGGCGCAAACTATGGCGATGAGATTGTCGCGGCGAATGCCGTCTTGATGAGTTTCTTGATGATGATCTCGTACGCAATGGATGGCTTTGCCTATGCAATGGAGGCAATGGTCGGTAAGGCCATCGGCGCAAAAGATCGTCATCAACTGACGCAGTCATTGCTGGGCACCTTTTTCTGGAGTCTGATCATTTGCTCCGTACTGACGTTGGTGTTTGCCCAACTGGGAGCGCCCTTGATCGCAATGATCACGGATATTGAGTCCGTCCAGCAGCAAGCGCTGCACTTTCTTCCTTGGCTGGTAGCCATGCCGTTGGTTTCTATGTGGTGTTTTCTACTCGACGGTATTTTTGTCGGCGCGACGAAAGGAAGAGAAATGAGAAACAGCATGTTTGTCGCCACCTGTGGGTTCTTCATTCTATTCTGGCTGTTTGAGGCGTTGCAAAACCACGCGCTTTGGTTATCGATGCTCTGTTTTATGGCCGCGCGAGGCATGGCATTAGGGTGGATTTTGTATCGCCAGTGGCGAGCGGGCGCGTTCTTTCCTGAGTCGATTTGAGGGCATGGCTGCAAAGAAAAAACACGGCGCCAAGCAGAGCCTGATGCCGTGTCGAATGAGATGAAAGTCGCGAGTAAGGGTTAAAACAAGCGATTCAAACCATTGAGGGCGGCGACGCGGTAGGCCTCCGCCATGGTTGGGTAGTTAAAGGTGGTATTGACGAAATACTCGATGGTATTCGCTTCGCCTTTTTGTTCCATGATGGCTTGCCCGATATGGATGATCTCAGCCGCTCGCTCACCAAAACAGTGAATGCCTAAAATCTCTTTAGTTTCACGGTGGAAAAGGATCTTCAAACTGCCAATATCTTTGCCTGCAATCTGGGCGCGAGCCAAATGTTTGAACGACGAGCGTCCAACCTCATACGGGACTTTCGCCGCTGTCAGTTCTTGTTCAGTTTTCCCCACAGAGCTGATTTCAGGGATGGTGTAAATGCCGGTTGGGATATCATCAATCAAGTAGCCATCCGCTTGACCTTTGGTAATGGCCTGCGCCACAAATCGGCCTTGGTCATACGCCGCACTGGCCAAACTTGGATAGCCAATCACATCACCGACCGCATAGATGTGCTCAACTGGCGTGCGGTAGTTGGTGTCCACTTTCAACTGACCGCGCGAGTCGGCTTCAAGCCCTACCGCGCTTAAGTTGAGCTTGTCGGTATTGCCGGTGCGGCCGTTGGCGTAGAGCAAACAGTCGGCGCGCATTTTCTTACCCGATTGGAGGTGGACGATCACGCCGTCTTCAGTGCCCTCGATCTTCTCGTAGGTTTCATCGTTGCGAATCACCACGCCGCTATTCCAGAAGTGGTAGGAGAGTGCGTCAGACACTTCGTTGTCCAAAAAGGACAGCAAGCGATCACGTGTATTGATGAGATCGGTTTTCACCCCAAGCCCACGGAAGATAGAGGCGTATTCACAGCCGATCACGCCTGCGCCGTAGATGATGATGTGGCGCGGGTCGTGTTTCAGGCTCAAAATAGAATCGCTGTCGTAAATACGCTCGTGGAGGAAATCGACATCCGCCGGTTGGTAGGGGCGTGAGCCAGTCGCAATCACAAATCTGTCGGCGCTGTAGGTCTCTTCGGTGCCATCGCTTTGCATCACCGCGATGGTGTATTTATCCACAAATCGCGCCGTACCAAAAATCAACGAGCATTGGTTGCGATCATAAAATCCCTGGCGCAATCGAGTTTGTTTGTCGATGACCGACTTAGCATGACCAAGAATGTTGGAAAAGGTCGAGTGTAAGCTGCTGTTATTGTGGCAAAACAGCGGGTTGTTGTTGAATTCAATGATTCGGCTCACCGCGTGACGCAGCGCTTTGGAGGGGATGGTGCCCCAGTGTGTACACCCGCCACCGACACTGCTCTCTTTCTCTACTATCGCGACGTTGAGCCCCGCTTTGGTCAATCCCATAGCCGCCCCTTCACCACCAGGGCCACTACCTATTACGATCACATCAAAGTGGTTGCTCTGAGCCATAGTTTTATCCTTGTTATAGAGTGTTAACATTGCTGTAGCGAGATTTTAACTGATTCCAAGAGGCAAAGAAAAAAAAGCGACTGAGAGAGTCGATGAGATCACGAGAATAGAGTGCGTGAAGTGAATCTTCGGCCTGGCGCACAGGATAGGCGGGCAAGTGAGAGGGAATTTTGCCTTCAATTAAGTGGGCGTGTTTTAATAGCGATTCTTCACTAAACAACGAATTGAGGTTATCTCCGTAAGCCAATCGTTGTATATTGACTGGCATTGAGGTTAAACACAGATACCAACGATGAAATCCATGGGAATACGCGCACAACAAAAAGAGAAAACTCGTCGCTCATTGATTGATGCGGCCTTCAGTCAATTAAGTGCTGATCGCAGTTTCTCGAACCTGAGCTTGCGAGAAGTGGCACGAGAGGCCGGGATTGCACCGACCTCTTTTTATCGCCACTTCAAAGACATGGATGAGTTGGGATTGACCATGGTCGATGAAGGCGGCTTGTTGCTGCGTCAATTGATGCGCCAAGCTCGGCAGAGAATCGTCAAAGAAGGCAGTGTGATTCGCACCTCGGTCGAGACGTTTATGGAGTTTATCGCAAGTAGCCCCAACGTGTTTCGTTTGCTACTGCGTGAGCGCTCCGGAACGTCTTTTGAGTTTCGTACTGCGGTTGCCCGAGAGATGCAACACTTCTGCGCCGAATTGACCGAGTATTTAATCAGCTCAGGCATGTCTCGTGAAGAGGCATTTACCCAGGCACAAGCGTCCGTGACGCTAGTATTTAGCTCTGGGGCCGAAGCGTTAGATCTAGACAGACGTGAGCGCGATGAACTGGCCGAGCGTCTGATAATGCAGTTGCGAATGATAGCCAAAGGGGCTTATTGGTATCGCAAAGAACGTGAACGTAACCGATTAAAAGGTGGGATAAACTAATGTCGAACGAAACAAACCCAGTCGATCGTGGTTCTGAAAAGAAAACCCTCATTTTGGCATTAATCGCAGGTATGTGCGGTGATGCCATGTTGTCTTGGTTGACGATGAGTGAGGTCGCTTTCTCTATCTTTCCATTGATCGCTTTGGTGCTCTCCTTACAGGCCTTATACCAAGAGTATCTCCGTCATCCGGTATCTGAGGATATTCCTCTTGTCGGGCTCGCGTGCTTTTTCGTCGGTGCGTTTGGTCACTCCGCATTTGTGAAAGCGCAATACCCAGAGGCCGGTTCAAACTTCTTTTCGATCATCGTCTCACTCTTGTTGCTGCTGTGGATCGGTAAAAAGCTCGGCTACATTGGCGCCGAGCGATAAGTCCGCGACCACACATTCCTAAACAACAAACGAGCCCTGCGGCTCGTTTGTTGTTTAAGGGGCTAGTCTTTTTTCTCAAGCATCACACCCGCTTCCATATGGTGGGTGTAAGGGAATTGGTCAAACAGGGCGAATCGAGTGATCTTGTGCGTTTGCGATAACACGTCCAAATTCTCTTTGAGCGTATCAGGGTTGCATGAGATGTAGACGATGCGTTGATAGTTTTGCACCATCTTACAGGTATCGATATCCATGCCTGAGCGAGGCGGATCGACAAAAATGGTGTTGCAGTTATAGCTGCTTAAATCCACATTGGCGTCTTTTAAGCGGCGGAATTCTCGTTTGCCTTCGATCGCTTGAGTAAACTCCTCGGCTGACAATCTGAGGATCTGTACGTTGTCTATGTTGTTAGCGGCGATGTTGTACTGCGCAGACTCAACGGAAGGTTTGGCGAGTTCGGTCGCTAACACACGGTCGAAGTTTTGTGCCAGTGCCAGTGAAAAGTTGCCGTTACCGCAGTAGAGCTCAAGCAGATCGCCTTGGCTCTCTTGGGTGCAGTCGACGGCCCATTCCAGCATTTTTTCTGCCACTTTACCGTTAGGCTGCGTAAAGCTGTTTTCGACCTGCTGGTAAACGTAAGGCTGGCCGTTCACATCCAGTTTTTCTACCACATAATCTCTATCGAGCACGATCTTCATTTTACGCGCACGGCCAATCAGGTTGAGGTTGAACCCTTCGTCATTTAAGCGTTGCTTTAGCGCTTTTGCTTCCACTGTCCAGGCATCATCGAGCTGACGATGGTATAGCAGCGAGACCAAGATTTCGCCGCTCAGCGTCGAGAGAAAATCGACTTGAAAGAGCTTGCGGCGCAGTGTGTCGTTATCTTTCATTGCTTCGAGAAGCAGTGGCATTAAGTCATTGATAAGACGACTGGCCGCCGGAAACTGATCGACGCGGTACTTTTCACGAGTCTCTTGGTTAAACATGATGTAATAGAGATCATCCCCTTCGTGCCACACGCGAAATTCGGCGCGCATGCGATAGTGCTGCTCTGGAGATTTGAACACTTCCAACTCAGGCGCCTCGTAACTGGAAAACATCTCGGTCAAACGAGAGATTTTGTCATCGAGTTGCTGCGGGTAGTGCTGCGGGTTTACATCAAGAGTCGCCATGAATAGTACCTTTGGGGTGATTGCCTGGGTGGTGTTTGCCATTTAAGAGCGCAGATTTTATTCAATCCCCGTCTGATGTCCAGTCTTGGTCGCGAAACGGGCGTAATGCGCACTGTAAAACTATAGCTTATAGCCATCTATCACTAGACAAACACCGTCAGGCTCAATACTATGCCTTCAAGCTGGTGCTATCTAGATGTATAGATGGCTGAAAAGGGAATCTGGTGCAAATCCAGAACTGACGCGCAGCGGTAAAAGAGAACGACCCCTCAACACGACACTGCACCACGGGAGGTGTGGGAAGTCGAGGCAGTAGGCCAACAGCTCTTAAGTCCGAATACCTGCCAGCAGCTGAGTTCCATCAACGGCATCCGCCAGAACTCAGTAGGATTTACGCGATTTAGGAACAATATAATGAACAAATCTATTCTAGCGATAGCAGTGGCATCGCTACTTCCTGCTACCTCGAGTTTGGCCCAAGAAGTTGCGGCTGATGAAACCATGGTGGTGACGGCGAATCGTTTTGAGCAAAACACAAAGAGCGTTGTAGCTCAGATCGAAGTCGTAACTCGTGACGACATTGAACGCATTCAAGCAAAGTCTTTGACTGATGTATTTAAGAGGTTGACTGGGGTTCAGGTAACGCAAAATGGTGGCCGTGGACAGCAAGCTTCAATTTTTGTTCGCGGAGCAAACTCAGATCAAGTCCTTGTGCTCATTGATGGTGTGCGTTTTGCCCGAGCTGCGAAAGGTGGTGTGGATTTTAGCCAAGTACCGATCAATTATGTTGAGCGGGTCGAGTACGTTCGAGGGGCGAGAGCTTCAATGTATGGCTCTGAGGCGATTGGTGGGGTCATCAACATTATTACACACGCCAAGTCTAACAAAGAAACGACGAAACTCACCGCCGGGTTAGGTAGTCTTGACTACCAAGAGTTAAACTTGGTATCTGGATTTAAAGTAGGTAAAAATGGGCATGTAAACCTGTCCGTCGGTTACGATTCCGATCAAGGATATAATGTTCATCCAATCTCTGGCGTTAACGATAATGATCGTCATGGTTTTGAATCTCGAAATGCCATAATCGGCTATGTTCACGACATTGATCAGCAATGGAAGGGGTATGCGAACATCCGATTGTTCGAAAACTTTTCACAGTATGATGGTAGTTACTTAGATTATATAAGTAATACCTATGTTTATTCGTTAAAGGAGTCGGAAGTACAGAATGTTGCGTTGGTAGGTGGTATCGATTATTCAGGAGCACAACTCAATTCCCACTTCTTGGTTAACTATCAAAATCAAGATAATTGGGATTATGAAAAGAGTGAAGGTAAGCACTCTTCGTCAGTTTCATCCGATGAATTGGAACAGACTAACCTTCAGTGGACTTCATCTTACGTTTTCAGTTCATCGTTAGTATTTAGTGGTGGTATTGACTGGCGAAACGAAGCTTACATTGTTAAGCCAGCCAATACTGAATATGATCGAACCAATGTAGCTTATTTCGTTGCGCTTAATGCAGATTATGAGAAAGCTTTTGGAGAACTGAGTGTTCGCCTAGATGACAACGAACAGTTTGGGACAGAATCAACATATAACACTGGTGCTGGCTATCGTTTTTCTGAGTGGTTGGTTGTTAAAGCATCCTATGGCACATCATTTAAAGCGCCAAACTTGTATCAATTATATAGTTATTATGGCAACGAAACGCTTGAAGCTGAGAAGGCGGAGTCTTTTGAGCTAACATTTAGCGGTGTAGTAAGTGACGTGAATTGGTCCATTACGGGCTATGACACTAATGTTGATAGCTTGATCGACTATAACTTTAGCACAAGCAAATACTACAATTCTCCTGGAGAAAGCCAGTTGAGAGGACTAGAGCTTGTGGCAGAGTTTGAGACTAGCTTTATATCTCACCAATTGAGTGCGGACTTTAAAAATCCTGAAGATCAAGAAGGTGAGCAGCTTATTCGTAGAGCAAAAGAAACTTATAAATACAACGCTGTTGCCGGTTTTGAGCAATTTGACCTATCGCTTGGCTACCAATATGTGGGTAAGCGACCTGATTTTTCTGAGGAGCTAGCTGCCTACAGTCTGTTTGACGTTTCTGTTAACTATTATGCGAATGACCATTTAACTCTTAATGGTAGGGTAGAGAATGTGACGGACGAGAAATACGAAACAGCCGGAGGGTATCCTGCACCAGAACGTGCTTATTACCTTACTGCAACTTACCAATTCTAATCGTAAAGCCGCCTTCGGGCGGCTTTTTATACTGATAAACAAATTATATGAAAAAAAACGTCATCGTCAGTTGGTCTTCTGGAAAAGATTCAACCCTCACACTTGAGCGACTTATCGACAGTAGCCAATACCAAGTCATTGGCCTCTATACGACCTATGTCAAAGACGAAGTCCCTTTTCAAGCGACGCCGCTGTCTGTCGTCCGTATGCAAGCACAATTGCTCGGTTTGCCGCTGATTGAGATTGCTTTGCCAGAGGTGTTCCCAAGTAACGAGATCTATCAGCAAAGCATCGTCGACGGCTTACGCAAGAGTGGGTTAGAAATAGACTCTGTCGCATTCGGCGATATGTTTTGCAATGGTATCGCCGACTATCGGCGAAGCTATATTGAATCTGCGGGATGGGAGTGTGTCTTCCCTCTCCTTGGAGAGAGCAGTCAAGCGTTGGCCAAAGAGATCATCGACAGAGGGATACAAACCTTAGTGGTCACAACGGATGCCGAGCAACTTATCCCGGACTACTGCGGCCTTTGGTACAACTCAGCGTTCCTACAATCACTACCCGCGAAGGTTGATCCGTGCGGAGAAAATGGTGAATTTCATACATTGGTGACACAAACAAGAAGCTACCAAGGCGAGATAGTGCTGGCTTTGACGCACCAAGAGCACGGAAAGCGCTTCTCATATCAACGTTATCAAGCCTCGATATTGCCAATCGATGCAGAGCGAGTATGATCAGCGCATCTTATAGTGTGGAAGTCGCCTGTGTTCTCTCAGCCAAATGTTCTAATTTTTGATTCCGGTGTTGGTGGGCTTTCTGTCTATCAAGAAATCGAGGCGATCCTACCCCAATTCAACTACTACTACGTTTTTGATAACGAAGCGTACCCTTACGGTGAGCTAGAGCACAGGGTGTTGATCGATCGCGTAAAGCAAATCGTGTCGCAATGCGTCGAGCGGTTTCGCATCGATCTAGTGGTGATTGCATGCAATACGGCGAGCACCATTGTGCTCCCTACACTTCGTGCCCAGCATACTATTCCTATCGTTGGCGTTGTGCCGGCGATTAAGCCGGCGTCAAACATGGCCAATAAAGCCGTCGGGTTGATTGCGACGCCAGCGACGGTGACGCGAGAATATACCCATGACCTCATTCGCAACTTTTCTCAGAGTAAACCTGTCGAAATGCTAGGCTCGACAAGGCTGGTGGATATGGCTGAAGAAAAGCTACGTGGGCAAGCAGTAGTACTGGAAGAGTTAGAGGAAGTGCTGCTGCCGATCAAAGGTCACATTGATGTTGCCGTACTAGGCTGTACCCACTTTCCGCTCATCAAAGATGAGATCCAACAGGTGCTCGGTGATGGCGTAATCCTAGTGGACTCCGGTCAAGCTATTGCGAGACGCGTAAAACAGCTGCTGGGTCATGAATTAGAAGCGAGTGAGAAGGGCAAGCGGGAGATTTACTCCAGCGCTCCCCCTTGGCAGGAAGAAGCGCTGAACAGAAAACTGCAGAACTTAGGGTTTACTCCTGTTCAGAGTTCTCCGATTGAGATTTTGGATCGTTAGCAATCCTCACCTTTAAGGTACGCTGAAGATAGTCTTTATCATTCAGCGCATCGATTGCAGTTTGCGCATCGTTGGTGGCCATTACCACAAAACCGAAGCCACGACGCTTTCCTGTCCTTTTATCCTTCATTAATCGAACGGCAAACACCTCACCATGTTGAGCAAACAACTCTTTGACGTGAGATTCGTTTGCTTTGTATGGAAGGTTACCAACATATAAGGTCTTGGTGGATGGATCGCTGACTGGTTCTGGCTCTGAATCGGTATTCGAAAATTTAAAAACAAAAGCGCAAGCAAAAACACCGATAACAAAAGTCAACGCAGAAGATAGCTCTTTTCCTTGTGATTCAATAAAGAGAAAGAGCATGCCACCCAATACCGCCAAGGCTACCATTAGAATGGTTGATTTATTTGAACTCATATTGGAATACAACTTTTTGGTTGAGAATAAGAAAATCTATTATTAACAAAATAGATACAGGCATATTACGTATAAGGTTATTGTTTTTCCAACCTATTGATGTGACGTGTCTCAAATGTTGAAATTTTATTCTATTTCCATTGGTTTGATTTAATTTTGAGCAAACAGAAAATAAATTGAAAATAGTGCTTGTCTTCCTTTCAGACCTCCCTATAATGCCGCCTCACCGACACGGAGTGAGACGAAAGTCACAAACCAAATCGGGTTCAGAAAAATTAAGCGAATAAAAAAGCTTGACTCTGAAAGCGGGAAGCGTAAGATACGCACCCCTAGCAGCGAGACGCAAAGCGACATCGCACTAGACGCTCTTTAACAATATAAACCTATCAATCTGTGTGGGCACTCGTTGATGATAATCCAAATAGTTTCTTCGGAAACAATTTAGGTTTCAATGAACTGAGTGACCATTTGAATGACTTTCCTTGTTAAAGGATGGACATTCGAGCACAGTCAATTCAAGTTTTCTAGGAACTAGCTTCTAGTCACTAGGAACTTATCAGTATTCATTGAGCCGAACAAAACTTTAAATTGAAGAGTTTGATCATGGCTCAGATTGAACGCTGGCGGCAGGCCTAACACATGCAAGTCGAGCGGAAACGACTTAACTGAACCTTCGGGGAACGTTAAGGGCGTCGAGCGGCGGACGGGTGAGTAATGCCTGGGAAATTGCCCTGATGTGGGGGATAACCATTGGAAACGATGGCTAATACCGCATAATAGCTTCGGCTCAAAGAGGGGGACCTTCGGGCCTCTCGCGTCAGGATATGCCCAGGTGGGATTAGCTAGTTGGTGAGGTAAGGGCTCACCAAGGCGACGATCCCTAGCTGGTCTGAGAGGATGATCAGCCACACTGGAACTGAGACACGGTCCAGACTCCTACGGGAGGCAGCAGTGGGGAATATTGCACAATGGGCGCAAGCCTGATGCAGCCATGCCGCGTGTATGAAGAAGGCCTTCGGGTTGTAAAGTACTTTCAGCAGTGAGGAAGGCAGGTACGTTAATAGCGTGCTTGTTTGACGTTAGCTGCAGAAGAAGCACCGGCTAACTCCGTGCCAGCAGCCGCGGTAATACGGAGGGTGCGAGCGTTAATCGGAATTACTGGGCGTAAAGCGCATGCAGGTGGTTTGTTAAGTCAGATGTGAAAGCCCGGGGCTCAACCTCGGAATTGCATTTGAAACTGGCAGACTAGAGTACTGTAGAGGGGGGTAGAATTTCAGGTGTAGCGGTGAAATGCGTAGAGATCTGAAGGAATACCAGTGGCGAAGGCGGCCCCCTGGACAGATACTGACACTCAGATGCGAAAGCGTGGGGAGCAAACAGGATTAGATACCCTGGTAGTCCACGCCGTAAACGATGTCTACTTGGAGGTTGTGGCCTTGAGCCGTGGCTTTCGGAGCTAACGCGTTAAGTAGACCGCCTGGGGAGTACGGTCGCAAGATTAAAACTCAAATGAATTGACGGGGGCCCGCACAAGCGGTGGAGCATGTGGTTTAATTCGATGCAACGCGAAGAACCTTACCTACTCTTGACATCTACAGAACTTAGCAGAGATGCTTTGGTGCCTTCGGGAACTGTAAGACAGGTGCTGCATGGCTGTCGTCAGCTCGTGTTGTGAAATGTTGGGTTAAGTCCCGCAACGAGCGCAACCCTTATCCTTGTTTGCCAGCACTTCGGGTGGGAACTCCAGGGAGACTGCCGGTGATAAACCGGAGGAAGGTGGGGACGACGTCAAGTCATCATGGCCCTTACGAGTAGGGCTACACACGTGCTACAATGGCGCATACAGAGGGCGGCGAACTTGCGAGAGTAAGCGAATCCCAAAAAGTGCGTCGTAGTCCGGATTGGAGTCTGCAACTCGACTCCATGAAGTCGGAATCGCTAGTAATCGTGGATCAGAATGCCACGGTGAATACGTTCCCGGGCCTTGTACACACCGCCCGTCACACCATGGGAGTGGGCTGCAAAAGAAGTGGGTAGTTTAACCTTCGGGAGGACGCTCACCACTTTGTGGTTCATGACTGGGGTGAAGTCGTAACAAGGTAGCGCTAGGGGAACCTGGCGCTGGATCACCTCCTTATACGATGATTATCGTTATGAGTGTCCACACAGATTGATGGTTTATACAGTTTAAGAGATAGAAGATATCCCAATATCTTCAACTTAGTGTCCCGTTCGTCTAGAGGCCTAGGACACCGCCCTTTCACGGCGGTAACAGGGGTTCGACTCCCCTACGGGATACCATCTTTAAGCGCACTTCTTTTAATAAGAAAGACGATAGTGCTTTTAAACATGGTTACTTCTTTGAAGTGATTTGCTCTTTAACAATTTGGAAAGCTGACAAAACAACAATTTATTGTTGTTTGTAAAGTTCTCAAAGTATTCATGTCTATGAATACACAAAAACACATTCAAGTGTTCTTGGGAATAAGTTATCTAGGAACTAGACACTAGTCTCTAGGCACTTATTCATATTTGAGTCCGGCAAAATCGAGTCTGCATCATGTTTAAATAATTGCAGATAGCAACTTTGGTTGTTTGACCGTAAGACCCTTTGGGGTTGTATGGTTAAGTGACTAAGCGTACACGGTGGATGCCTTGGCAGTCAGAGGCGATGAAGGACGTATTAACTTGCGATAAGCCCAGATTAGGTAGTAAAAACCACTTGAGTCTGGGATTTCCGAATGGGGAAACCCACCTGCATAAGCAGGTATCGTTATGTGAATACATAGCATAACGAGGCGAACCGGGGGAACTGAAACATCTAAGTACCCCGAGGAAAAGAAATCAACCGAGATTCCGAAAGTAGCGGCGAGCGAAATTGGACTAGCCCTTAAGCTTTATATGCGTTAGACGAACGGTCTGGAAAGTCCGGCAATAAAGGGTGATAGCCCCGTAGTTGACAACGCACATTCAGTGAAATCGAGTAGGGCGGGACACGTGATATCCTGTCTGAATATGGGGGGACCATCCTCCAAGGCTAAATACTACTGACTGACCGATAGTGAACCAGTACCGTGAGGGAAAGGCGAAAAGAACCCCTGTGAGGGGAGTGAAATAGAACCTGAAACCGTGTACGTACAAGCAGTAGGAGCGGACTTTGTTCCGTGACTGCGTACCTTTTGTATAATGGGTCAGCGACTTATATTCAGTGGCAAGGTTAACCATCTAGGGGAGCCGTAGGGAAACCGAGTCTTAACTGGGCGCTCAGTCTCTGGATATAGACCCGAAACCAGGTGATCTAGCCATGGGCAGGTTGAAGGTTGAGTAACATCAACTGGAGGACCGAACCGACTAATGTTGAAAAATTAGCGGATGACTTGTGGCTAGGGGTGAAAGGCCAATCAAACCTGGAGATAGCTGGTTCTCCCCGAAAGCTATTTAGGTAGCGCCTCGGACGAATACTACTGGGGGTAGAGCACTGTTAAGGCTAGGGGGTCATCCCGACTTACCAACCCTTTGCAAACTCCGAATACCAGTAAGTACTATCCGGGAGACACACGGCGGGTGCTAACGTCCGTCGTGGAGAGGGAAACAACCCAGACCGCCAGCTAAGGTCCCAAATTATAGCTAAGTGGGAAACGATGTGGGAAGGCTTAGACAGCTAGGATGTTGGCTTAGAAGCAGCCATCATTTAAAGAAAGCGTAATAGCTCACTAGTCGAGTCGGCCTGCGCGGAAGATGTAACGGGGCTAAGCTATAAACCGAAGCTGCGGCAATACAGTTTACTGTATTGGGTAGGGGAGCGTTCTGTAAGCCGTTGAAGGTGTGTTGTAAAGCATGCTGGAGGTATCAGAAGTGCGAATGCTGACATGAGTAACGATAAAGGGGGTGAAAAACCTCCTCGCCGGAAGACCAAGGGTTCCTGTCCAACGTTAATCGGGGCAGGGTAAGTCGACCCCTAAGGCGAGGCCGAAAGGCGTAGTCGATGGGAAACGGGTTAATATTCCCGTACTTCATACTTATTGCGATGGGGGGACGGAGAAGGCTAGGTGGGCCTGGCGACGGTTGTCCAGGTTCAAGTGCGTAGGCTTAAGAGTTAGGTAAATCCGGCTCT
>NZ_JCBDGH010000061.1:0-23060 GCF_059833955.1 Vibrio sp. R15-SG3-ISO1A | reverse complement strand
CGCCCTCGCGTCTGCACGTACAGGTCAAAAGACGCTGTTGCTGACGCACAATATCGACACCCTAGGACAGATGTCATGTAACCCTGCCATTGGTGGGATCGGTAAAGGCCATCTTGTCAAAGAGGTCGATGCAATGGGCGGTTTGATGGCACAAGCCATCGACCACGCAGGTATTCAATTTCGTACACTCAACGCTTCCAAAGGCCCAGCGGTACGCGCCACTCGCGCTCAAGCGGATCGTGCTTTGTACAAAGCGTATGTTCGCCATGCGTTGGAAAATGCGCCAAACCTAACACTATTCCAACAATCGGTGGATGACCTGATTGTTGAGAACGAAGTGGCGGTGGGTGTGGTGACTCAAATGGGTCTCAAGTTTCGCGCCAAAGCAGTGGTGCTCACCGTCGGGACATTCCTAGGTGGTAAGATCCACATTGGCATGGAAAGCGCTTCTGGTGGCCGCGCTGGGGATCCACCATCGATCGCGCTTGCGGATCGTCTGCGTGAATTACCGTTCCGCGTTGATCGTTTGAAAACCGGTACGCCTCCGCGCATCGATGCACGCAGTGTGGATTTTTCACAGCTAGAAGTGCAACACGGTGACAACCCGACCCCGGTATTCTCGTTTTTAGGTGATCGTCGCCAACATCCGGCGCAGATCCCGTGTTACATCACGCACACCAACGAGAGCACCCACGAAGTGATCCGCAACAACCTCGATCGTAGCCCGATGTACGCCGGGGTGATTGAAGGGATTGGGCCACGTTACTGTCCGTCGATTGAAGACAAAGTGATGCGTTTTGCGGATAAGAACAGCCACCAGATTTTCATTGAGCCGGAAGGCTTGACGACACACGAACTCTACCCGAATGGTATTTCCACCAGCTTGCCGTTCGATGTTCAGGTACAAATCGTGCGTTCAATGAAAGGGTTTGAAAACGCGCACATCGTACGTCCGGGATACGCGATCGAGTACGATTTCTTCGACCCACGCGATCTCAAGCAAACCTATGAAACCAAATTTATCTCTGGTCTGTTCTTTGCGGGCCAGATCAACGGTACCACCGGTTACGAAGAAGCGGCGGCACAAGGCTTGATGGCGGGTTTGAACGCCAGTTTGCACAGCCAAGGCAAAGAAGGTTGGAACCCGCGACGCGACCAAGCCTACATGGGCGTGTTGATTGATGACCTCTCGACCATGGGCACGAAAGAGCCTTACCGCATGTTTACCTCGCGCGCCGAGTACCGTTTGCTGCTGCGTGAAGACAACGCCGATATGCGTTTGACCGAAAAAGCGCATGAATTGGGCTTGGTGAGTGAGGCGCGTTGGACGCGATTCAATCAAAAGATCGAGCAGATGGAAAAAGAGCGTCAGCGCCTACAAGAGATCTGGATCAACCCGAAATCGGCGGGGATCGATGCGCTGAACGATCTACTGAAAACTCCGCTAGTGCGTGAAGCAAGCGGTGAAGATCTTCTTCGTCGCCCTGAAATCACCTATCAGCAGCTGACCTCGCTAGAGACCTTCCAGCCTGCGCTGGATGATCAGCAAGCGGCAGAGCAAGTGGAGATACAAGTCAAGTACGAAGGTTACATCAAGCGTCAGCAAGACGAGATTGAGAAATCATTGCGTCATGAACACACCAAGTTGCCGCTCGATTTGGATTACCGACAAGTGAAAGGTTTGTCGAACGAAGTGATTGCCAAGCTGTCAGAAGCCAAACCTGAGTCGATTGGTATTGCTTCTCGTATCTCAGGTATTACGCCAGCCGCAATCTCCATTTTGTTGGTGCATTTGAAAAAGCACGGTATGTTGAAAAAAGGTGAGGAAGCGGCATGAGCGCACTACGTGACAAACTCGATGCGCTGATCGCAACCACTGACTTGCAGGTCTCTGATGCGCAACGCGAGCAGTTGGTGGGCTATGTGGCAATGCTGGACAAGTGGAACAAAGCCTACAACCTGACCTCAGTGCGTGACCCGTTTGAGATGTTAGTTAAACACATCTTGGATAGCATTGTTGTGAGTACTCACTTAGTCGGTGAGCGCTTTATCGATGTCGGCACTGGCCCTGGATTGCCAGGGATCCCTTTGGCGATCATGCACCCAGAGAAAACCTTTTATTTGCTAGACAGTCTCGGCAAACGCATTCGCTTTATCAAACAAGTGCTGCATGAGCTGGGGATAAAAAACGTGACGCCGATTCAAAGTCGCGTCGAAGAGTTTCAACCAGAAGAGAAGTTTGACGCTGTTCTAAGTCGCGCATTCGCTTCTATGGTAGACATGGTCAGTTGGTGTCATCACCTTCCAAAAGCGGAGTCAGGCGTGTTTCTGGCGCTGAAAGGTCAATTGCCTCAGGATGAGATTGAACAATTGCCCGACTGGTGTTCTGTGAGCGAGATCAAAGCTTTGAATGTTCCAGAGTTGGAAGGCGAGCGTCATCTAGTAATCTTATCGCGCAAGGATTAATAGCGAGGTTCACTGTGGGAAAAATCGTAGCAATTGCTAACCAAAAAGGTGGCGTGGGTAAAACAACGACCTGTGTCAACTTAGCCGCATCTATGGCTGCGACTAAGCGCAAAGTGTTGGTCATTGACCTCGACCCACAAGGAAACGCAACCATGGCAAGCGGTGTCGATAAGTACCAAGTCGACGCCACGGCCTACGAACTGCTGGTTGAAGATGTACCGTTCGAAGAGGTGGTCTGTCGTAAGACGTCTGGCAATTACGATTTGATCGCGGCCAACGGTGATGTCACCGCCGCAGAAATCAAATTAATGGAAGTGTTTGCCCGTGAAGTGCGTCTCAAGCACGCATTATCCTCCGTTCGTGATAACTATGATTTCATCTTTATCGATTGTCCTCCGTCGCTAAACCTTCTTACAATCAATGCTATGGCTGCAGCTGATTCCGTCTTGGTTCCGATGCAGTGCGAGTATTTCGCGTTAGAAGGGTTAACAGCATTGATGGATACGATCAGCAAGCTCGCTGCTGTCGTCAACGAAAATCTAAGAATCGAGGGCTTGTTACGCACCATGTATGACCCGCGTAATCGCCTCTCGAATGAAGTGTCTGATCAACTCAAAAAGCACTTTGGCAACAAAGTGTACCGCACTGTTATTCCCCGAAATGTTCGCTTGGCCGAAGCGCCGAGTCATGGCAAACCTGCCATGTATTACGACAAGTATTCAGCGGGCGCAAAAGCGTACCTTGCCCTTGCTGGAGAAATGCTTCGCCGCGAAGAAGTACCCGCATAATCAACCGAAGGATTCCGTCTTATGTCTAAACGTGGTTTAGGTAAAGGGCTTGACGCTCTGCTATCGACCAGCTCACTGGCGCGTGAGAAACAGCAAAGTGCGCTCAATAGCCAAGCGTTGTCGTCCGATGGGAATTTGACTGAACTGAGTATCAATGCGTTACAACCGGGCGTGTATCAGCCCCGCAAAGAGATGGAGCCTGAAGCGCTCGAAGAGTTGGCCTCATCGATAGAGTCGCAAGGGATTATCCAGCCGATTGTTGTGCGTCAGGTTGAGGCGGACAAATACGAAATCATCGCTGGCGAACGTCGCTGGCGTGCGGCGCGTAAAGCCGGTCTCAAGCAAGTGCCTTGCGTGGTCAAAAATGTCGAAGACCGTGCGGCGGTTGCGATGGCATTGATTGAAAACATTCAGCGCGAAGACCTCAATGCAATTGAAGAAGCCCAAGCATTGGAGCGTCTTCAAGACGAATTTGAATTGACTCATCAGCAAGTGGCGGATGCGATTGGTAAATCACGAACCACCGTGAGTAACTTGCTAAGACTCAACCAGTTAGATGATGAAGTGAAAGCTTTGATGTCGGCCAAATTGATTGAGATGGGCCATGCTCGCGCGCTACTGGCGTTAGAAGCCACGCAGCAAGTGGCGCTCGCCAATCACGTTGCCAAGAAAAAACTGACGGTGCGTCAAACAGAAAACTTAGTAAAAAAGACGCTCCAGGGCGAAGTTGAATCAACCACGCCAAAACCAGAAATTGATAACACGACAGAGTTGTCGTTAAAGCATTTGTCTGAACAATTAAACACAAAAGTTGCCCTACAAATGTCAACAAAAGGCGATGGTAAAATTGTCATCAACTTTGCAGACAATGAGCAACTTCAATCGATGTTAAAACAACTACAAAACATCGATTCCGCTTCCTAGCTCACACTTCCTAGTAGGAATAAAGCTTATCACCGAAGCAATTATTGTGTTTTTGGGTAAGAACTATATAATTTTCGTGCTTTTTTTCACCATGCATTGACTGTGATCAATGCGGTGTTAGATACAGAAACAGGTGCTTTTGATGTTTAGTGCAAATCGAAGCAAGCAAGGAAGAGCTGCTTTTAGACTCGTCCACCTCCAGCTGATATTTGTGCTCCTCATCGGGAGCTTGGCTTATGTGATGATCAGCCCTGAAACGGCTCGCTTTGTTTTAAAAGGCGGCTTTATCGCGGTGATGGGTAATTACATTTATGCCCTGTTTACGTTTTTCCCTAAACCAGGGTCCGATGGGAAAGTTCTCCTTGGCTTCCTGATGGTGGGATGGGCGTTAAAGCTGGTGTTTACCATAGTGATGTTTGTGTTGGTGTTTTCTGTCAACGAGTTCCTCAAACCAGGGGCGTTCTTTACAGGTTACAAGCTCACACTGCTGATCTTCTGGTTATCACCAATTTTATTTTTTCATAAAAATGGGATTAACCATGGCTGATACTCCGCAGGAATATATTCAGCACCACCTAACCAACGCGAAGATTTGTGTGGTTGATGGTGGCGTAGCAACCAACTATGGTTGTGCCGACGCTGGGTTCTGGACCTTACATTGGGATTCATTGTTGTTCTCTGTTGGTCTAGGTGCACTATTTTTGTGGTTGTTTTATCGTGTCGGAAAAAATGCAACCACAGGCACGCCTGGTAAGCTGCAATGTTTTATCGAAATGGTCGTAGAGCAAGTCGATGCCATTGTAAAAGATGCTTTCCATGGTCGTGATAAATTAGTCGCACCACTAGCTCTTACCTTGTTTGTGTGGATTTTCCTCATGAACTTGATGGATCTAGTACCCGTTGACTTTATTCCTCATCTAATGGGGGCGGCTGGCTTTGAGTACTTTAAGATCGTACCTACGGTTGACTTAAACATCACGCTAGCACTTGCATTAGGTGTCCTAGTACTGACGGTGGTTTACTACATCAAGTACAAAGGATTTAAAGGATTTGTGAAAGAATTTACGCTTCACCCAATTAACAATAAAGCGTTAATTCCTTTCAACTTAGTTTTGGAAAGTGTCTCATTGCTGGCTAAGCCGGTGTCTCTTTCTTTACGTCTTTACGGCAACATGTACTCGGGCGAGTTGATCTTCATTCTGATCGCTGTGACCTACGGTGCTGGTGTTGTATTGGGTGGATTAGGTGTCGTCGCGCACGTCATTTGGGCAATCTTCCACATATTAGTAATTGTTTTACAAGCCTTCATTTTTACAATGCTGACCGTTGTTTACCTCAGCATGGCAAGTAACGATTCACATTAATTTTTACCTAACTTTTTTATCAAATCTGATTTGGAGATAATTATGGAAATTTATTTGGTTGTAGGTCTACTACTAGGCATGTGTGCTATCGCAACAGGTTTTGGTTTCGCGATCCTTGGTGGTAAGTTCCTTGAGTCAGTTGCTCGCCAACCTGAAATGGCGCCTGTTCTACAAACCAACATGTTCATCATCGCGGGTCTATTGGATGCGGTTCCAATGATCGGTGTTGGTATCTCTATGTACATGCTATTCGCACTGTAATAGACCTCTCTTATTCATTCATGATACGTCGTTTCGATGTTTCGAAACTAAGAATAGGTAAAGGAGGGTCATTGTGAATATCAATGCTACTCTGCTGGGACAAGCAATAGCATTTCTAATTTTTGTGTGGTTCTGCATGAAGTTCGTGTGGCCACCATTAATTGCTGCTATTGAAGAACGCCAAAAGAAGATCTCTGAAGGTCTAGAGTCGGCGGCACGTGCGGACAAAGCGTTAGAGCTTGCCAAGCACAATGCGGCAGACCAGCTGAAAGACGCGAAGAAACAAGCATTAGAAATCATCGAGCAAGCGAACAAACGCAAAGCTCAGATTTTAGATGAAGCCCGCAACGAAGCTACTGTCGAGCGAGATCATATTCTTTCTCAAGGTAAAGCTGAGCTGGAAGCAGAAACATTGCGTGCGCGCAATGAGCTGAAGAAAGACGTGGCGAGCTTAGTGATTCTTGGCGCAGAGAAAGTGATCGAGCGTTCTATTGATCCAGCTGCACATCAAGACATCCTTGATAGTATTTCAGCAAAACTATAACAAGAGGGCATCAGTATGTCGGATTTGACAACTATTGCTCGACCATATGCTAAGGCTGCATACGGCTTTGCGAGTGATAACAGTGCCATTGAACAATGGTCACAGATGCTTGCATTTGCCAAAGAGATGTCTTCAGTGAAAGAGCTAAAGACCGCTGCTTTGAGTTTGCAGCCTGAGCAACTAGTGCAATTGTATGTTGATGTTGGCGGGGAATACTTTGATGAACCCTTTCAAAACTTTTTGAAAGTGGTGATCGAGAATCGTCGCACCTCAGCGTTAAGTGATATTTATCAGCAGTACAAGAAACTGGCAGACAAGGCTTCAAATACGAAAGAGGTGACGGTTACGACGTCTACTGAATTGTCTGAAGCGCAAAAGTCGCAGCTTATCGCCAGCCTTGAACAGCGTTTTGGTGGCACAGTGAAATTAAACTGTATCGTTGATGCGCACTTGATCGGCGGCGCGGTTATCCGTGATGGCGATACTGTGTTGGATAACTCACTCGTTAGCCGTTTAACTCGTCTTAAAGACGTTATTAAGTCTTAAATTAGGGGAATTGGAGCAATGCAACTTAATTCCACGGAAATTAGCGAACTGATTAGACAGCGCATTGAAAAATTCAATGTCGTGTCTGAAGTTCGTAATGAGGGTACGATCGTCTCTGTAAGTGACGGTATTCTCCGCATTCACGGTCTTGAAGATGTGATGCAAGGTGAAATGATCGAGCTTCCAGGTGATCGTTTTGCATTGGCATTAAACCTAGAGCGCGACTCTGTTGGTGCTGTAGTGATGGGCCCGTACGCAGACCTTAAAGAAGGGATGAAAGTGACGGGTACTGGACGCATCCTTGAAGTACCTGTAGGCCCTGAGCTGCTTGGCCGTGTGGTTAACACACTGGGTCAACCAATTGATGGCAAAGGTCCTATCGATGCGAAACTGAGCTCACCAGTTGAAGTGATTGCACCAGGTGTTATCGACCGTAAGTCGGTTGATCAGCCTGTTCAAACCGGTTACAAGTCTGTTGACTCAATGATCCCAATCGGTCGTGGTCAGCGTGAGCTTATCATCGGTGACCGTCAGACTGGTAAAACGGCGATGGCGATCGATGCCATCATCAACCAGAAAGACTCGGGTATTTTCTCTATCTACGTAGCGATTGGTCAAAAAGCATCGACCATTGCTAACGTGGTTCGCAAACTAGAAGAGCACGGCGCACTGCAAAACACGATTGTGGTCGTAGCATCGGCTTCTGAATCTGCAGCGCTGCAATACCTAGCGCCATACGCAGGTTGTGCGATGGGTGAGTACTTCCGTGACCGCGGTGAAGATGCACTGATTGTTTACGATGATCTATCTAAACAAGCGGTCGCTTACCGTCAGATCTCTCTACTCCTAAAACGTCCACCAGGCCGTGAGGCTTTCCCAGGTGACGTATTCTACCTTCACTCACGTCTACTAGAGCGCGCTGCGCGAGTAAACGAAGAGTACGTAGAGCGTTTCACCAACGGTGAAGTGAAAGGTAAAACAGGCTCTTTGACTGCACTACCTATCATCGAAACTCAAGCGGGTGACGTATCGGCATTCGTACCGACCAACGTAATCTCGATTACCGACGGTCAGATCTTCCTACAAACTGAACTGTTCAACGCGGGTGTACGCCCAGCGGTTGACCCAGGTATCTCAGTATCTCGTGTAGGTGGTTCGGCTCAGACGAAAATCATCAAGAAACTGTCAGGTGGTATCCGTACTGCATTGGCGGCATACCGTGAATTGGCAGCCTTTGCTCAGTTCTCATCGGATCTTGATGCAGCGACCAAACGCCAGCTAAATCACGGTCAGAAAGTGACTGAATTGATGAAGCAGCAGCAGTACGCGCCAATGTCAGTGTTTGACCAAGCATTGTCTATTTTCGCGGCGGAACGTGGCTATCTCGATGATATCGAGCTCAACAAAGTCCTCGACTTTGAAGGTGCTCTACTATCGTATGCTCGTGCTCAGCATGCAGATTTTGCAGCTGAGATCGACAAGTCTGGCGCTTACAACGATGAAATCGAAGCTCAACTGAAAGCCTTGGTTGATGATTTCAAAGCAACCCAAACTTGGTAATTACAAGCAAGTTTTGTAATTAACGGAGAGTAACGATGGCCAATACAAAAGAAATTCGTAGCAAGATTGGTAGTGTCAAAAGCACTCAAAAAATCACGAAAGCGATGGAAATGGTAGCGGCTTCCAAAATGCGTCGTACGCAAGATGCAATGGAAGGCCCTCGTCCTTACGCTGAAATAATACGTAAAGTCATTGGTCATTTAGCGCACGGTACCTTGGAATACAAACATCCATTCCTTGTGGAACGTGGCGCTAAGCGCGTTGGGTATATTGTGGTATCGACCGATCGTGGTCTTTGTGGCGGCTTGAACATTAACTTGTTCAAGCAAGCCGTCAAGGAGATGAACGATTGGTCGAATCAAGGTGTAGAGATTGAGCTGGCAGTGATCGGTTCAAAAGCCACATCTTACTTCAATAGCATAGGTGCGAAGATTGTCGCTCAAACCTCAGGTTTGGGAGACACGCCATCATTAGATGATCTGATCGGTTCTATCAAAGTCATGCTTAAGAAGTATGAAGAGGGTGAAATCGATCGCTTGTACCTAGTGTTCAATGAGTTTGTGAACTCAATGACACAGCAACCCAAAATTGATCAATTAATACCTTTGCCTAAGTCCATGAGTGACGATGAGTCGTTCAAGCATGCGTGGAGCTATATGTTTGAGTCAGACCAAAAGGTTCTGCTCAATACCTTGATGTCTCGTTATATCGAGTCTCAGGTGTACCAGGCTGTGGTTGAAAACTTAGCGTGCGAAATGGCTGCTCGTATGATTGCTATGAAAGCAGCATCTGACAATGCTGGAAACTTGATCGATGAACTAGAGCTTGTGTACAACAAAGCCCGTCAAGCGGCGATTACACAAGAGCTATCCGAGATCGTTTCTGGTGCGGCAGCAGTGTAATTTAGGCAGATTAAATTTAGAGGATTAACGATGGCTACAGGTAAGATCGTACAGATCATCGGTGCGGTAGTCGACGTAGAGTTCCCACAGAGCGATGTACCAAGTGTATATGACGCTCTAAACGTTACGGACTCAAAAGAGCGTCTTGTTCTTGAAGTTCAGCAACAGCTAGGCGGTGGCGTAGTTCGTTGTATCGTAATGGGTAGCTCTGATGGTTTACGTCGCGGAGTGGAAGTGGTTAACACAGGCGCTCCAATTTCAGTACCAGTAGGTACTAAGACCCTAGGTCGTATCATGAACGTTCTAGGTGACGCGATTGACGAGCGTGGCGAAATCGGTGCAGAAGAGGTTTACTCTATCCACCGTCAAGCGCCAAGCTACGAAGAGCAATCAAACGAGACAGCGCTTCTAGAAACCGGCGTAAAAGTAATCGACCTAGTTTGTCCATTCGCTAAGGGTGGTAAAATCGGTCTATTCGGTGGTGCAGGTGTAGGTAAGACCGTTAACATGATGGAACTTATCAACAACATCGCACTACAACACTCTGGTCTTTCTGTATTTGCGGGTGTAGGTGAGCGTACTCGTGAGGGTAACGACTTCTACTACGAAATGCAGGAAGCGGGCGTAGTAAACATCGAAAAACCTGAAGAATCAAAGGTTGCGATGGTTTACGGTCAGATGAACGAGCCACCAGGCAACCGTCTACGTGTTGCACTGACAGGTCTAACGATGGCTGAGCGTTTCCGTGACGAAGGCCGTGACGTTCTACTGTTCGTTGATAACATCTACCGTTACACGCTTGCCGGTACTGAAGTATCTGCACTGCTAGGTCGTATGCCTTCAGCGGTAGGTTACCAGCCAACTCTTGCAGAAGAGATGGGTGTACTTCAGGAGCGTATCACGTCAACAAAAGCGGGTTCTATCACGTCTGTACAGGCGGTATACGTACCAGCGGATGACTTGACTGACCCGTCTCCAGCCACCACGTTCGCGCACTTGGATGCAACGGTTGTACTTAACCGTAACATCGCAGCTATGGGTCTATATCCAGCGATCGACCCACTTGACTCAACGTCTCGTCAGCTTGACCCGTTGGTCGTTGGTCAAGAGCACTACGACATCGCTCGTGGCGTTCAGCAGACACTTCAGCGCTACAAAGAGCTGAAAGACATCATCGCTATCCTAGGTATGGACGAGCTATCTGAAGAAGATAAGCAAGTCGTATCTCGTGCACGTAAGATTGAGCGTTTCTTGACTCAGCCTTACCACGTAGCGGAAGTCTTCACGGGTGACCCGGGTGTATACGTACCTCTTACAGAGACACTTCGTGGCTTTAAAGGTCTTCTTTCTGGTGAGTATGATGATATTCCTGAGCAGGCATTTATGTACTGCGGAAGCATCGACGACGCTCTAGAAAACGCGAAGAAGATGTAAGCGAAGACTTTAAGGAGGCGTTATGACTGCATCAGTGACCTTTAACCTAGACGTTGTGAGTGCCGAAGAGCGTATTTTCTCTGGCTATGCTCGCAGCATTCAAGTTTCAGGTGAAGAGGGTGATCTCGGTGTTTTAGCGGGTCATACTCCGTTGTTGACGCTGATTCGTCCTGGTATGGTTCGCATCGTAACAAAGAAAGGTGAGGAAGAAATTATTTACCTTTCGGGCGGTATTCTTGAAGTACAGGCTCACGATGTCACCATCTTGGCGGATACCGCTGTTCGAGGTGAAGACCTAGACAAAGCAAAAGCGGAAGAAGCAAAACAGCGTGCAGAAGAGCTGATCAACCTACCTCACGGTGACGTTGATTACGCGAAAGCTGCGGCTGAGCTGGCGAAAGCGGTCGCTCAATTGAAAGTCATTGAGCTCGTGAGACGCAGCAGCCGTCGCTAGTATGATTGTGCGTTGAATCGCTAGATAAAGCCTCGAGTTCGCTCGGGGCTTTTGTTTATTTACAGAAACCTATTTTCTCCGAGTGAAACCGTTTCGCCAACCGAGCATAGCGCCATGAGTGAGCCAACTTAGGTGGCGAGAAGGCCGGTGGCTGCTTAATTTTTAACGGAAAATTTTCCGATTTCATTAACTAATCGTCGATTAGTGTCTAGAATACCCCTCAAGTTTTTATGACAACGTCTATAGGTAATTTCATGAAGTTTAGCGCGGTGATTCTCGCGGCGGGTAAAGGGACTCGCATGTACTCTAACAAGCCAAAGGTACTGCATACCCTAGCGGGTAAACCCATGGTGAAGCACGTGATTGATACTTGCTCTGGGCTCGGCGCGCAAAACATCCACCTCGTCTATGGACACGGTGGCGATCAAATGCAAGCTGAACTGAGCCAAGAGTCGGTTAACTGGGTATTGCAAGCGGATCAATTAGGGACAGGTCATGCGGTGGATCAAGCGTCGGATCAGTTTCAAGATGATGAAAAGATCCTGGTGTTGTACGGCGACGTGCCTTTGATCTCGGAAGAGACCATTGAGAGCCTGCTTGATGCGCAGCCTACCGGCGGTATCGCGCTCTTGACTGTCGTCTTAGACAACCCAACAGGCTATGGCCGTATCGTCCGTAAGAATGGCCCTGTTGTGGCGATCGTTGAACAAAAAGATGCCACCGAAGAGCAGCGTCAAATCAAAGAGATCAACACAGGTGTGATGGTCGCGACAGGCGGCGATCTTAAGCGCTGGCTATCTGGCCTCAACAACCAAAACGCGCAAGGTGAATATTACCTCACTGACGTCATTGCGGCCGCGCACGACGAAGGACGCGCTGTCGAGGCCGTTCACCCTGTCAATCCTATCGAAGTGGAAGGGGTCAACGATCGCAATCAGTTGGCGCGCTTAGAACGTGCCTTCCAATCCATGCAAGCTCGCAAGTTGCTTGAACAAGGCGTGATGCTGCGTGACCCAGCACGTTTTGATTTGCGTGGTGAGCTGCAATGCGGTATGGACTGTGAGATTGACGTCAATGTTGTGATTGAAGGTAGCGTCTCTCTTGGCGATAACGTAGTGATTGGCGCTGGGTGTGTGCTCAAAGATTGCGAAATCGACGACAACACCATTGTGCGCCCATACAGCGTGATTGAAGGTGCTACGGTCGGTGAAGAGTGTACCGTTGGGCCATTTACTCGTCTTCGCCCTGGCGCAGAGCTGAAGAAAGATGCCCACGTTGGTAACTTTGTTGAAGTGAAAAACGCGCGTCTTGGTCAGGGGTCAAAAGCCAACCATCTCACTTATCTTGGCGATGCTGAGATTGGTGAGCGCACCAACATTGGCGCGGGTACGATTACGTGCAACTACGATGGCGCAAACAAGTTCAAAACCATCATCGGCAACGACGTGTTTGTTGGCTCAGACAGCCAGCTGGTGGCACCTGTAACGATTGCTGATGGCGCGACCATAGGTGCAGGCACGACGTTGACGAAAGACGTTGCACAAGGTGAGTTAGTCATCACTCGCGCTAAAGAGCGCAAGATTACAGGCTGGCAGCGTCCGGTGAAGCAAAAATAATTGTCGATGCTCAATACCAAAGCCGCTTCATTGAAGCGGCTTTTTCGATCTATAGACTTGGAATCGCAATGCGCTTTTCTAGCCAGCGCACGGCTTGAGAGACCAATAAGATAAGCAATAGATATTCGAGCACCAAAAAGGTGTAAATCTCCAAAGGTAAGTATTCGGTGACCACCAGCTCGTTCGCTCTGCGGGTCAGATCGCTCAGACCAATGACACTGACCAACGAACTCATTTTGAGGATATAGACAAATTGGTTTCCCAGTGGCGGCAAAATCTGACGGAAGGCTTGTGGCAATATCACAAAGCGCATGGTCTGCCAGTAACTGAGTCCTAACGATTCAGAGGCTTCGCGTTGACCTCGGCTAATGGCTTGAATACCACCGCGAAAGACTTCCGCCATAAACGCGCTTTCGGCGATCGTTAGGGCTATCACGCCTGCCCAGAAATGGTTTAAGGAAAGATCGAGTAAGGTAGGCATCCCATAATAGACCCACAGCAGCAAAACGAGCACCGGGACTGAGCGTACGCTTTCGACATAGAGGCGATTAAACCAACGTAACACTCTCAGGTTAGATAAGGCAGGCATCGCGACCATCAAGCCAAGGCTCATCGCGAGCAACATACTGAGCAAGGAGATCTGCACCGTCTCACCAAATCCACCCATCAAAAACAGCACATTTGCTCGGCCTTGCTCGGTGGTAGGATCGAGTACATACCATCCCCATTGATAGTCACTGCAGCCAGTCAGCAGCAGCGTAGTGATCAACACCCATACTTTAGTGGTCACATTACACCTTGTTTAGACTAGAAAATCCGTTTCTTACTGCTATGTTAACAATGAAAGTGGAATTCGTGTAATGACTAAGGACGATAAAATGAAACCGATCATCTGCGCACTGCTCATCAGCCTGTTGTCCCTCCCGCAAGCGATGGCTCAAGGCAGTCGCCTCCATCAGATTTTAGACTCAGGCGTTCTGCGTGTTGGTACGACCGGCGACTGGAACCCAATGACGATGAAAGACCCGGCGACCAATAGTTATCGAGGGTTTGATATCGATGTGACCACCGAATTAGCCAAAGATCTAGGGGTCAGTGTCGAGTTTGTTGCCACTGACTGGAAAACCTTGGTCAATGGCGTGACTGCCAACAAATATGACATTACAGGCAGTGCGTCGCTCAATATGTCTCGCGCTAAGGTCGCGGGGTACAGTCAGCCCTATTTTTATCTCGCTTTTGTTCCGGTTGTGCAGAAGAAGGATCTGGAGCGCTTCTCAGACTGGTCTGATTTTGACTCGCCTAACGTCAAAGTGGCGGCCACATTGGGTACCGTACAAGAAAAGATGGTGAAAGCGTTTTTCCCTTCTGCGCAGCACATTGTCATTGAAGCGCCCGCTCGTGATTTTCAAGAGCTATTGGCGCGTCGCGCAGACGTCTCGGTGACCTCGAACGTGGAAGCAGCAACCTTGGTCGAGAAGTTTCAACAGTTGGCGATTGTGCCTGTCAAAGAGGCAAGAAAGCCCACCCCGATCGCGATGCTGTTACCCCAAGATGACCAAGTATGGATCAATTACATTAATCACTGGGTTGAGTTGAAGAAAACCCAAGGATTTTTCAAACAGACCGCCGAAAAGTGGGGGCTGAAAACACTCTAGTGTAATAGGTATAGATAGTAAAAGAGCCGCAAAGCGGCTCTTTTGATATTATTTGACTCGCCTTATGGGCGTTCAAACACCGTTGCTATGCCTTGACCTAGACCGATACACATGGTCGCTAATCCGTATTTGGCGTCTTGCGCTTCCATAAGATTGATCAAGGTGGTCGAGATGCGTGAACCTGAGCAGCCTAATGGGTGACCGAGAGCGATAGCGCCGCCATTAAGGTTGACCTTTTCATCCATCACGTCCAGTAAGCCGAGATCTTTCGCAACAGGCAGAGCCTGGGCGGCGAAAGCCTCATTGAGCTCAACCACATCCATATCATCAATAGAGAGGCCAGCGCGCTTGAGGGCTTTTTGCGTCGCAGGTACAGGTCCGTATCCCATGATGGAAGGATCGCAACCGGCAATCGCCATACCCTTGATGCGAGCGCGAATGGTGAGGCCAAGCTCTTTGGCTTTCTCCTCACTCATGATCAACATGGCAGAGGCGCCATCAGACAGAGCGGAAGAGGTGCCTGCAGTGACGGTACCATTGGCAGGGTCAAACACAGGGCGCAACTGAGACAGACCTTCGACCGAGGTTTCTGGACGAATCACTTCATCAAAGTCGAGGGTAAACAGTGTGCCGTCGGCGGCGTGACCTTCTGTTGGAAGAATCTCGTTCTTAAAACGGCCTTCGACCGTGGCTGCGTGAGCTCTAGCGTGCGAACGTGCCGCGAACGCATCTTGCTGCTCACGACTGATCTGGTGCAGTTTGCCGAGCATCTCCGCGGTGAGACCCATCATACCCGCCGCTTTCGCTACGTGTTTTGACATACCTGGGTGGAAGTCGACGCCATGATTCATTGGAACGTGCCCCATGTGCTCGACGCCACCAATCAGACAGATCTCTGCATCGCCTGTCATGATGGCGCGCGTGCCATCGTGCAGTGCTTGCATTGAGGAGCCGCACAGACGGTTAACCGTCACGGCACCAATCTCAATCGGCAGCCCAGCGAGGAGCGCAGCGTTACGGGCAATATTGAAGCCTTGCTCAAGGGTTTGTTGCACACAGCCCCAGTAAATGTCTTCAATCTCGCTTGGGTTCACCTGCGGGTTACGGGCCAAGATGCCTTTCATTAAATGTGCCGATAAATCTTCTGCACGCGTATGGCGGAATGCGCCGCCTTTTGAACGTCCCATCGGAGTACGTAGACAATCGACAACGACAACGTTTCTAGTGTGGGTAGTCATGCTGAAATCTCCTTAGATAGAACTTTGCTGCTGTTGGCCATAGAAGGTCTCGCCTTTTTCAGCCATGGTTTTGAGCAGTTTTGGCACCTGGTACATCGCACCCAGATCCGAGTATTGCTGCGCCATTGCGACAAACTCAGCAATGCCCACACTATCGAGATAACGGAACACCCCACCACGGAATGGAGGGAAGCCAAGACCATAAACCAGCGCCATGTCCGCTTCTTGAGGAGAGGCGATGATGCCCTCTTCAAGACACAGCACCACTTCGTTGATCATTGGAATCATCATGCGTTGAATAATGGTTTGGTCATCAAACGCTTGCGACGATTGCGTCACTTCAGCGAGCAGCGGTAACACATCATCACTGAAGGTTTTCTTCGGTTTGCCTTTTCGATCGATGCTGTAGCTGTAGAAGCCACTGCCGTTTTTCTGGCCGTACTTGTTTGCATCAAACAGCGCATCAATCGCATCGCGATCCGATTTACCCATACGCTCTGGGAAGCCTTGCGCCATGACGGCTTGAGCATGATGCGCCGTATCAATACCGACCACATCGAGCAAGTAAGCAGGGCCCATCGGCCAACCAAATTGACGCTCCATGACTTTATCGACTTGGGTGAAATCGGCCCCATCACGCAGTAGCAAGCTAAAGCCGCCAAAGTAAGGGAAGAGCACACGGTTGACGAAAAATCCCGGGCAGTCATTGACCACAATCGGGGATTTGCCCATCTTAGCCGCATAGGCGACCACGCGGTTGATGGTGTCGTCTGAGGTGTGTTCACCACGGATGATCTCGACCAATGGCATGCGGTGTACTGGGTTAAAGAAGTGCATACCACAGAATTTGTCTGGGCGAGACAGCGACTTCGCCAGCAAGTTGATTGGGATAGTCGATGTGTTCGAGGTGATCACCGTCTCTTCGCTCACCTGCTGCTCAACTTCACTCAGCACGGCGGCTTTGACTTTCGGGTTTTCAACCACAGCTTCGACGACAACATCAGCTTGCTCAATGCCCGCGTAGTGCAAGCTTGGTGTGATGGAAGCAAGGATGCCTGCCATTTTGAAGCCATCAATACGGCCACGTTCAAGCTGCTTGTTGAGTAGCTTAGAGGCTTCGGTCATGCCCAGATCCAGTGATGGCTGAGCAATGTCTTTCATTAGCACCGGTACCCCTTTGAGGGCGGATTGGTAGGCAATACCGCCGCCCATGATGCCTGCGCCAAGTACCGCAGCTCGCGCCGTGGCTTTGTCGGCCGATTTTTCTGCTTTCTTGGCAATCCCTTTGATGTATTGATCGTTCAAGAACAGGCCAACTAACGCCTTCGCTTCCTCGGATTTTGCCAACGTAATAAAGTGTTTACGTTCAATGGCCAGCGCTTCATCGCGCGCAAAACCTGCGCCTTGTTCGATGGTCTTGACCGCCGTCATCGGCGCTGGGTAGTGTGGGCCTGCTTTCTGGGCGACTAACCCTTTGGCCATGGTAAAGCTCATCATAGATTCGAGCTTGCTGAGCGTCAGCGCGGAGGTTTTTTGTTTGCGGCGAGCTTGCCAGTCGATTTTCTCATTGACGGCTAGGGTGAGCGTGCTCAGCGCAGAGTCGTAAAGTCTCTCAGAGTCGACGACGGCGTCCAACAATCCGATCGCCAGTGCTTCGTCTGCACGGCAGGCTTTGCCTTGAGTGATCACTTCCATCGCGCTGTCTGCGCCGATCACGCGCGGTAGGCGAACACAGCCACCAAAGCCTGGCATGATGCCCAGTTTGGTCTCAGGTAGGCCGATGCTGGTGGTTTTATCGCCAATGCGCATGTCGGTAGCGAGTACACACTCACAACCGCCACCTAAGGTGTGGCCTTTGACCACAGAGACGGTCGGCACTGGGAGATCTTCAAGCTTATTGAAGATGCTGTTGGCGAATTGGAGCCACGTATCGAGCTGGGCTTCTGGTTTGGCAAACAAACCTAAGAATTCGGTGATGTCGGCGCCAACAATGAACGCGTCTTTGTCTGAAGTCAGCAGCAGACCTTTAAGACCGGAATGTTGAGCGAGGGCATCGAGCGCCTTATCGAGAGACTCGAGTGTGGCGAGATCGAGTTTGTTAACGGATTGTGGAGAGCAGAAACAGAGTTCAGCTAACCCGTCTTTTAATTCCTTTACCTGTAGGGTGTCGGCTTGGTAAATCATTGTCTATCTCCATGACATACAATCGTGGATTGCGTGTTGATCTCGCGAACCGGTCGTTATGGACCACGCAAGATTAACTAGGAAAGTTGTTATATTTATTGCTCTGGTTAGACCAGAGAACTTAGTGTGGATCGCTCATTGGACAAATTCAATACATTTTTCAAACAAGTGTTTAACATTGTGCGCTTGAACAAATCTTAGACGACGCGCAAACCGCTCTCATGTTAGACTCACGCCAGTTTGCCAAGACTTGCTATGCCCATGAATGATCACCCTTATTTAATTCCCTTGCAGCCTGCGGTGTTTGAAGAAGAGATAAAGAAGAGCGTCTTTATCACCCAGCTCGCCCACACACCAAGTATCGACAGTGCTAAGACGTTTATCGAACAAGTGAGACGGGCGCACCCCAGTGCTCGGCACCATTGTTGGGGTTTTGTCGCAGGGCGACCGGAAAATTCCATGCTGTGGGGATTCAGTGATGATGGTGAGCCATCGGGGACAGCGGGCAAACCCATCTTGGCTCAATTATCCGGATCGGGCGTCGGTGAAGTGACGGCGGTCGTCACCCGTTACTCAGGTGGCATCAAGCTGGGGACGGGTGGCTTGGTCAAAGCCTATGGTGGCGGTGTGGGGCAAGCGCTTAAGTTGCTTCAAACAATTGAGAAAAAAATCACCACAAACTTGCGACTGGAGTTAGACTATGCCTTCCTGCCTATTGCGCAGGCGATGCTACCGCAATTCAATGCTGTGGAAGTATCGGCCGAGTACAGCGATCATGTCGTGCTGGTGGTAGAGATAGAGCGGAGGGATGCCGCTGTGTTTACCCAGGCGGTCATCAATAAAAGTGGCGCCAAAGCTAACATCACCTCTTTCGATGGAAAACAATGATAATTAGGAAGTCTGAAGCCAAGCTTCAATAGTCGTCTCTGTATGCAATTTCGTTCAATTATTCGCATCGTCGGCCTACTGCTGGCCCTATTTAGCGTCACCATGCTGGCGCCTGCTTTAGTCGCACTCATCTATCGAGACGGTGCGGGCGTGCCCTTTGTCTCCACCTTTTTTGTTTTGCTTGCCTGTGGCGCAGTGTGTTGGTTTCCGAATCGTCGTCATAAACATGAACTGAAAGCCCGTGATGGCTTTCTGATTGTGGTGCTGTTTTGGACGGTACTGGGCAGTGCAGGTGCGCTGCCTTTTTTAGCGGCGGATTACCCCAATGTGTCGGTGACCGATGCGTTTTTTGAATCATTCTCCGCGCTGACCACAACAGGGGCCACCGTCATTGTTGGGCTGGATGAGTTACCAAAAGCGATCCTTTTTTATCGTCAGATACTGCAATGGTTTGGTGGTATGGGGATCATCGTGCTCGCGGTGGCGATATTACCCGTGCTCGGTATCGGTGGGATGCAGCTATATCGCGCTGAGATACCAGGTCCAGTTAAAGATACCAAGATGACGCCGAGGATTGCAGAAACCGCGAAAGCGCTTTGGTACATCTACCTGAGTTTGACGATCGCGTGTGCACTTGCGTTCTGGTTGGCCGGCATGACGCCATTCGATGCGATCAGCCACAGCTTTTCGACTATCGCGATCGGGGGCTTCTCTACTCATGACGCCAGTATGGGGTATTTCGATAGCTACGCCATCAATATGATCACTGTAGTGTTCTTATTGATTTCTGCCTGTAACTACTCACTTCACTTTGCCGCCTTTGCTTCTGGCGGTGTACACCCTAAATATTATTGGAAAGATCCCGAGTTTCGCGCATTCCTCTTTATTCAAGCGCTGCTCTTTATCATCTGTTTCCTCGTGTTATTGAATCATCACTCTTACGACTCAAAATACGATGCGTTTGACCAAGCGCTGTTCCAGACGGTTTCGATTTCGACAACAGCAGGCTTTACCACCACAGGATTTTCAGAGTGGCCGCTGTTTCTTCCCGTCCTATTGCTGTTCTCCTCTTTTATTGGTGGTTGCGCCGGTTCGACCGGTGGTGGGATGAAGGTGATCCGTATCCTGCTATTAACACTACAAGGCGTGCGAGAGCTCAAACGTCTGGTTCACCCAAGAGCGGTGTACACCATTAAAGTCGGCGGAAGTGCTCTATCACAACGAGTGGTCGATGCTGTGTGGGGATTTTTCTCTGCCTACGCATTGGTCTTTGTGGTTTGCATGCTGGGTCTTATTGCGAGCGGCATGGACGAATTAAGTGCCTTCTCTGCAGTGGCCGCCACGCTCAACAACTTAGGCCCGGGTCTTGGCGAAGTGGCGCTCCACTTCGGCGATGTAAATGATAAAGCCAAATGGGTGTTGATTGTCTCTATGTTGTTTGGGCGTCTCGAAGTGTTCACCCTACTGATTCTGCTGACCCCTACCTTTTGGAAAAGTTAAAGGAAGCCCATGTCAAAAGCGCTGTTTCTCTATTCTTCCCGTGAAGGACAGACAAAAAAAATTCTCCACACCCTGCAACAACAATTGGACATGGAGTGCGACATCATCGATCTCCACCTTGTTGATCAGGTCGACTTTGCCCCCTACGAGCGCGTGCTGGTCGGCGCCTCTATTCGTTATGGCCACTTAAATAAGCAACTGTATCGTTTTATTGAGCGAAACCTCGATCAACTGCAGCAGCACAAAGCAGCATTTATTTGTGTCAATCTGACCGCGAGAAAAGAAGCGCAAGGAAAGGACACCCCAGAAGGGAGTGTGTACATCAAAACTTTCCTCAGCAAATCCGCTTGGCAACCCAGTCTGATTGGTGTTTTTGCCGGGGCGCTGCGTTACCCACGTTACAATTGGTTCGATAAAACTATGATTAAGTTCATTATGTCGATGACAGGCGGTGAAACCGATACAACCAAAGAGGTGGAGTACACCAACTGGGAAAAAGTGCGCTTATTTGGTGAAAAGTTTAAAAATATGTAAAGAAAACGCTCGCTTATAACGCTTTGAGGTGATGTTTTAATCGAATGGCAAAAAAATGCCATTTTTTTTGAAAAAGGGGTTGCCAAGTATCATCGGATATCTATAATGCCCCCTCGCTGACACGGCAAGGCTCCAATAAGGATACTCACCGTAACAGCAGGTCTAAAAGCCCAGCAAAAATTGCTGAGAAAAGTTTGAAAAAAGTGGTTGACACTAAAACTTAAATCGCTAAAATGACCGTCCGTTTTGAGTGAGACTCAAAACTAGCTCTTTAACAATATAAACCTATCAATCTGTGTGGGCACTCGTTGATGATAATCCAATTAGATACCTTGGTATCAAATTAGGTTTCAATGAACTGAGTGACCATTTGAATGACTTTCCTTTGTTAAAGGATGGGCATTCGAGCACAGTCAATTCAAGTTTTCTAGGAACTAGCTTCTAGTCACTAGGAACTTATCAGTATTCATTGAGCCAACAAAATCTTAAATTGAAGAGTTTGATCATGGCTCAGATTGAACGCTGGCGGCAGGCCTAACACATGCAAGTCGAGCGGAAACGACTTAACTGAACCTTCGGGGAACGTTAAGGGCGTCGAGCGGCGGACGGGTGAGTAATGCCTGGGAAATTGCCCTGATGTGGGGGATAACCATTGGAAACGATGGCTAATACCGCATAATAGCTTCGGCTCAAAGAGGGGGACCTTCGGGCCTCTCGCGTCAGGATATGCCCAGGTGGGATTAGCTAGTTGGTGAGGTAAGGGCTCACCAAGGCGACGATCCCTAGCTGGTCTGAGAGGATGATCAGCCACACTGGAACTGAGACACGGTCCAGACTCCTACGGGAGGCAGCAGTGGGGAATATTGCACAATGGGCGCAAGCCTGATGCAGCCATGCCGCGTGTATGAAGAAGGCCTTCGGGTTGTAAAGTACTTTCAGCAGTGAGGAAGGTGGGTGTGTTAATAGCGCACTCATTTGACGTTAGCTGCAGAAGAAGCACCGGCTAACTCCGTGCCAGCAGCCGCGGTAATACGGAGGGTGCGAGCGTTAATCGGAATTACTGGGCGTAAAGCGCATGCAGGTGGTTTGTTAAGTCAGATGTGAAAGCCCGGGGCTCAACCTCGGAATTGCATTTGAAACTGGCAGACTAGAGTACTGTAGAGGGGGGTAGAATTTCAGGTGTAGCGGTGAAATGCGTAGAGATCTGAAGGAATACCGGTGGCGAAGGCGGCCCCCTGGACAGATACTGACACTCAGATGCGAAAGCGTGGGGAGCAAACAGGATTAGATACCCTGGTAGTCCACGCCGTAAACGATGTCTACTTGGAGGTTGTGGCCTTGAGCCGTGGCTTTCGGAGCTAACGCGTTAAGTAGACCGCCTGGGGAGTACGGTCGCAAGATTAAAACTCAAATGAATTGACGGGGGCCCGCACAAGCGGTGGAGCATGTGGTTTAATTCGATGCAACGCGAAGAACCTTACCTACTCTTGACATCTACAGAACTTAGCAGAGATGCTTTGG
The DNA here is from genome assembly GCF_059833955.1 of Vibrio sp. R15-SG3-ISO1A. NCBI lineage: Bacteria > Pseudomonadati > Pseudomonadota > Gammaproteobacteria > Vibrionales > Vibrionaceae > Vibrio > Vibrio sp. R15-SG3-ISO1A. The sequence goes on along the minus strand of NZ_JCBDGH010000061.1, from coordinate 681 downwards.
TGCCTTCGGGAACTGTAAGACAGGTGCTGCATGGCTGTCGTCAGCTCGTGTTGTGAAATGTTGGGTTAAGTCCCGCAACGAGCGCAACCCTTATCCTTGTTTGCCAGCACTTCGGGTGGGAACTCCAGGGAGACTGCCGGTGATAAACCGGAGGAAGGTGGGGACGACGTCAAGTCATCATGGCCCTTACGAGTAGGGCTACACACGTGCTACAATGGCGCATACAGAGGGCAGCGAACTTGCGAGAGTAAGCGAATCCCAAAAAGTGCGTCGTAGTCCGGATTGGAGTCTGCAACTCGACTCCATGAAGTCGGAATCGCTAGTAATCGTGGATCAGAATGCCACGGTGAATACGTTCCCGGGCCTTGTACACACCGCCCGTCACACCATGGGAGTGGGCTGCAAAAGAAGTGGGTAGTTTAACCTTCGGGAGGACGCTCACCACTTTGTGGTTCATGACTGGGGTGAAGTCGTAACAAGGTAGCGCTAGGGGAACCTGGCGCTGGATCACCTCCTTATACGATGATTATCGTTTTGAGTGTCCACACAGATTGATGGTTTATACAGTTTAAGAGAAGAAGAGTTCCCAAGCTCTTCAATCCAGTGTCCCGTTCGTCTAGAGGCCTAGGACACCGCCCTTTCACGGCGGTAACAGGGGTTCGACTCCCCTACGGGATACCA
>NZ_JCBDGH010000060.1:0-5810 GCF_059833955.1 Vibrio sp. R15-SG3-ISO1A | reverse complement strand
AACAATATAAACCTATCAATCTGTGTGGGCACTCGTTGATGATAATCCAATTAGAAATTTCTCTTAATAAAGAGCGGTTTCAAATTAGGTTTCAATGAACTGAGTGACCATTTGAATGACTTTCTTTGTTAAAGGATGGGCATTCGAGCACAGTCAATTCAAGTTTTCTAGGAACTAGCTTCTAGTCACTAGGAACTTATCAGTATTCATTGAGCCGAACAAAACTTTAAATTGAAGAGTTTGATCATGGCTCAGATTGAACGCTGGCGGCAGGCCTAACACATGCAAGTCGAGCGGAAACGAATTAACTGAACCTTCGGGGAACGTTAAGGGCGTCGAGCGGCGGACGGGTGAGTAATGCCTGGGAAATTGCCCTGATGTGGGGGATAACCATTGGAAACGATGGCTAATACCGCATAATAGCTTCGGCTCAAAGAGGGGGACCTTCGGGCCTCTCGCGTCAGGATATGCCCAGGTGGGATTAGCTAGTTGGTGAGGTAAGGGCTCACCAAGGCGACGATCCCTAGCTGGTCTGAGAGGATGATCAGCCACACTGGAACTGAGACACGGTCCAGACTCCTACGGGAGGCAGCAGTGGGGAATATTGCACAATGGGCGCAAGCCTGATGCAGCCATGCCGCGTGTATGAAGAAGGCCTTCGGGTTGTAAAGTACTTTCAGCAGTGAGGAAGGCAGGTACGTTAATAGCGTGCTTGTTTGACGTTAGCTGCAGAAGAAGCACCGGCTAACTCCGTGCCAGCAGCCGCGGTAATACGGAGGGTGCGAGCGTTAATCGGAATTACTGGGCGTAAAGCGCATGCAGGTGGTTTGTTAAGTCAGATGTGAAAGCCCGGGGCTCAACCTCGGAATTGCATTTGAAACTGGCAGACTAGAGTACTGTAGAGGGGGGTAGAATTTCAGGTGTAGCGGTGAAATGCGTAGAGATCTGAAGGAATACCAGTGGCGAAGGCGGCCCCCTGGACAGATACTGACACTCAGATGCGAAAGCGTGGGGAGCAAACAGGATTAGATACCCTGGTAGTCCACGCCGTAAACGATGTCTACTTGGAGGTTGTGGCCTTGAGCCGTGGCTTTCGGAGCTAACGCGTTAAGTAGACCGCCTGGGGAGTACGGTCGCAAGATTAAAACTCAAATGAATTGACGGGGGCCCGCACAAGCGGTGGAGCATGTGGTTTAATTCGATGCAACGCGAAGAACCTTACCTACTCTTGACATCTACAGAACTTAGCAGAGATGCTTTGGTGCCTTCGGGAACTGTAAGACAGGTGCTGCATGGCTGTCGTCAGCTCGTGTTGTGAAATGTTGGGTTAAGTCCCGCAACGAGCGCAACCCTTATCCTTGTTTGCCAGCACTTCGGGTGGGAACTCCAGGGAGACTGCCGGTGATAAACCGGAGGAAGGTGGGGACGACGTCAAGTCATCATGGCCCTTACGAGTAGGGCTACACACGTGCTACAATGGCGCATACAGAGGGCGGCGAACTTGCGAGAGTAAGCGAATCCCAAAAAGTGCGTCGTAGTCCGGATTGGAGTCTGCAACTCGACTCCATGAAGTCGGAATCGCTAGTAATCGTGGATCAGAATGCCACGGTGAATACGTTCCCGGGCCTTGTACACACCGCCCGTCACACCATGGGAGTGGGCTGCAAAAGAAGTGGGTAGTTTAACCTTCGGGAGGACGCTCACCACTTTGTGGTTCATGACTGGGGTGAAGTCGTAACAAGGTAGCGCTAGGGGAACCTGGCGCTGGATCACCTCCTTATACGATGATTATCGTTATGAGTGTCCACACAGATTGATGGTTTATACAGTTTAAGAGATAGAAGATATCCCAATATCTTCAACTTAGTGTCCCGTTCGTCTAGAGGCCTAGGACACCGCCCTTTCACGGCGGTAACAGGGGTTCGACTCCCCTACGGGATACCATCTTTAAGCGCACTTCTTTTAATAAGAAAGACGATAGTGCTTTTAAACATGGTTACTTCTTTGAAGTGATTTGCTCTTTAACAATTTGGAAAGCTGACAAAACAACAATTTATTGTTGTTTGTAAAGTTCTCAAAGTATTCATGTCTATGAATACACAAAAACACATTCAAGTGTTCTTGGGAATAAGTTATCTAGGAACTAGACACTAGTCTCTAGGCACTTATTCATATTTGAGTCCGGCAAAATCGAAAGCTATCTCGCATCATTGCAAATAATTGGCAGATAGCAACTTTGGTTGTTTGACCGTAAGACCCTTTGGGGTTGTATGGTTAAGTGACTAAGCGTACACGGTGGATGCCTTGGCAGTCAGAGGCGATGAAGGACGTATTAACTTGCGATAAGCCCAGATTAGGTAGTAAAAACCACTTGAGTCTGGGATTTCCGAATGGGGAAACCCACCTGCATAAGCAGGTATCGTTATGTGAATACATAGCATAACGAGGCGAACCGGGGGAACTGAAACATCTAAGTACCCCGAGGAAAAGAAATCAACCGAGATTCCGAAAGTAGCGGCGAGCGAAATTGGACTAGCCCTTAAGCTTTATATGCGTTAGACGAACGGTCTGGAAAGTCCGGCAATAAAGGGTGATAGCCCCGTAGTTGACAACGCACATTCAGTGAAATCGAGTAGGGCGGGACACGTGATATCCTGTCTGAATATGGGGGGACCATCCTCCAAGGCTAAATACTACTGACTGACCGATAGTGAACCAGTACCGTGAGGGAAAGGCGAAAAGAACCCCTGTGAGGGGAGTGAAATAGAACCTGAAACCGTGTACGTACAAGCAGTAGGAGCGGACTTTGTTCCGTGACTGCGTACCTTTTGTATAATGGGTCAGCGACTTATATTCAGTGGCAAGGTTAACCATCTAGGGGAGCCGTAGGGAAACCGAGTCTTAACTGGGCGCTCAGTCTCTGGATATAGACCCGAAACCAGGTGATCTAGCCATGGGCAGGTTGAAGGTTGAGTAACATCAACTGGAGGACCGAACCGACTAATGTTGAAAAATTAGCGGATGACTTGTGGCTAGGGGTGAAAGGCCAATCAAACCTGGAGATAGCTGGTTCTCCCCGAAAGCTATTTAGGTAGCGCCTCGGACGAATACTACTGGGGGTAGAGCACTGTTAAGGCTAGGGGGTCATCCCGACTTACCAACCCTTTGCAAACTCCGAATACCAGTAAGTACTATCCGGGAGACACACGGCGGGTGCTAACGTCCGTCGTGGAGAGGGAAACAACCCAGACCGCCAGCTAAGGTCCCAAATTATAGCTAAGTGGGAAACGATGTGGGAAGGCTTAGACAGCTAGGATGTTGGCTTAGAAGCAGCCATCATTTAAAGAAAGCGTAATAGCTCACTAGTCGAGTCGGCCTGCGCGGAAGATGTAACGGGGCTAAGCTATAAACCGAAGCTGCGGCAATACAGTTTACTGTATTGGGTAGGGGAGCGTTCTGTAAGCCGTTGAAGGTGTGTTGTAAAGCATGCTGGAGGTATCAGAAGTGCGAATGCTGACATGAGTAACGATAAAGGGGGTGAAAAACCTCCTCGCCGGAAGACCAAGGGTTCCTGTCCAACGTTAATCGGGGCAGGGTAAGTCGACCCCTAAGGCGAGGCCGAAAGGCGTAGTCGATGGGAAACGGGTTAATATTCCCGTACTTCAACTTATTGCGATGGGGGGACGGAGAAGGCTAGGTGGGCCTGGCGACGGTTGTCCAGGTTCAAGTGCGTAGGCTTGAGAGTTAGGTAAATCCGGCTCTCTTTAAGGCTGAGACACGACGTCGAGCGCCCAAGGGCGTGAAGTCATTGATGCCATGCTTCCAGGAAAAGCCTCTAAGCTTCAGATAAGTTGGAATCGTACCCCAAACCGACACAGGTGGTCGGGTAGAGAATACCAAGGCGCTTGAGAGAACTCGGGTGAAGGAACTAGGCAAAATGGTACCGTAACTTCGGGAGAAGGTACGCTCTTGACGGTGAAGTCCCTTGCGGATGGAGCTATTGAGAGTCGCAGATACCAGGTGGCTGCAACTGTTTATTAAAAACACAGCACTGTGCAAAATCGTAAGATGACGTATACGGTGTGACGCCTGCCCGGTGCCGGAAGGTTAATTGATGGGGTTAGACTTCGGTCGAAGCTCTTGATCGAAGCCCCGGTAAACGGCGGCCGTAACTATAACGGTCCTAAGGTAGCGAAATTCCTTGTCGGGTAAGTTCCGACCTGCACGAATGGCGTAATGATGGCCACGCTGTCTCCACCCGAGACTCAGTGAAATTGAAATCGCTGTGAAGATGCAGTGTACCCGCGGCTAGACGGAAAGACCCCGTGAACCTTTACTACAGCTTGGCACTGAACATTGAGCCTACATGTGTAGGATAGGTGGGAGGCTTTGAAGCAGGTACGCCAGTATCTGTGGAGCCGACCTTGAAATACCACCCTTGTATGTTTGATGTTCTAACTTAGCCCCGTTATCCGGGGTGAGGACAGTGCCTGGTGGGTAGTTTGACTGGGGCGGTCTCCTCCCAAAGAGTAACGGAGGAGCACGAAGGTGGGCTAATCACGGTTGGACATCGTGAGGTTAGTGCAATGGCATAAGCCCGCTTGACTGCGAGAATGACAATTCGAGCAGGTGCGAAAGCAGGTCATAGTGATCCGGTGGTTCTGAATGGAAGGGCCATCGCTCAACGGATAAAAGGTACTCCGGGGATAACAGGCTGATACCGCCCAAGAGTTCATATCGACGGCGGTGTTTGGCACCTCGATGTCGGCTCATCACATCCTGGGGCTGAAGTCGGTCCCAAGGGTATGGCTGTTCGCCATTTAAAGTGGTACGCGAGCTGGGTTTAGAACGTCGTGAGACAGTTCGGTCCCTATCTGCCGTGGGCGTTGGAAGATTGAAGGGGGCTGCTCCTAGTACGAGAGGACCGGAGTGGACGAACCTCTGGTGTTCGGGTTGTGATGCCAATCGCATTGCCCGGTAGCTAAGTTCGGAATCGATAACCGCTGAAAGCATCTAAGCGGGAAGCGAGCCCTGAGATGAGTCTTCCCTGATACTTTAAGTATCCTTAAGGGTTGTTCGAGACTAGAACGTTGATAGGCAGGGTGTGTAAGCGCTGTGAGGCGTTGAGCTAACCTGTACTAATTGCCCGTGAGGCTTAACCATACAACACCCAAAGGGTTTTGATGGACTCAATGAAAGAACATTGAATGTGTATAAAAAGAGACGAGTTTCTAGTTCCTAGTAGCTAGAAACGATAAACGACAGCTTTCCGAATTATTAAGTTCTAGGAACTAGGCACTAGCTTCTAGGAACTTAAACAGAATTTGCTTGGCGACCATAGCGATTTGGACCCACCTGATTCCATGCCGAACTCAGAAGTGAAACGAATTAGCGCCGATGGTAGTGTGGGGCTTCCCCATGTGAGAGTAGGACATCGCCAGGCTTCGAACATTATCTGTTTGAAGCACGATTGCGATAGGACTTTGAGTGAGACCACTGCGGAGTGGTAGTTCAGTTGGTTAGAATACCGGCCTGTCACGCCGGGGGTCGCGGGTTCGAGTCCCGTCCACTCCGCCACTTATATGAGAGTCGTCTCGATAAACACGAAGATAGGGGTACAGCTCCAATTGGCAGAGCAGCGGATTCCCCAAAGTCCTCGAGAAGGCGCGTGTTGGGAGTTCGAATCTCTCTTCCACGAACAATTTGAACCTATTTTAGGGGTGTAGCTCCAATTGGCAGAGCAGCGGATTCCAAATCCGCGTGTTGGGAGTTCGAATCTCTCCACCCCTGCCATATCTAAGGCTCTAGTC